>DAOVRZ010000086.1:0-26712 GCA_030627905.1 Halanaerobiales bacterium | reverse complement strand
AAGTTTTAAGAACTTCTTTTGATTTAGTTAATGGTGAACCAATGCAAAAAGTTCACAAGGATTTAGAATTCAATGTAGAGTATATGGAAGGTTCGAAAAGAGAAGCAGAAAAAATTATTTCAGAATTTATCAGACCTTTTGATTTACGAAAAGCGCCGCTATTTAGAGTAAAAGTGCTTAAAATAGTAGATCAATATTTGTTGATGTATGATATGCATCATATTATTTCTGACGGAATATCTATAACTATTTTGATCAACGAATGGGGCAGATTATATCTTAGAAGAGAGCTGACTGATTTAAGGATTCAATACAAAGATTTTGCGGTTTGGCAGAATCACAGATCCCAGTCTCCTGGTATTAAAAAGCAGGAAGAGTTCTGGTTGGAGATGTTTACTGGGGAGATTCCAGTTCTAAATATGCCAACAGATTTTTCGCGACCTGCAGAGATCTGTTTTAAAGGAGATATGATTCATTTTGAATTGAATCAAAAATTAACGACAAGGCTAATTCAATTATCAACAAAAAATGGTACAACTCTATACATGACACTTTTATCTGCTTTTTACATTCTCCTATCTAAATATTCTGGTCAGGAAGATATAGTTATAGGTTCACCAAGTGCTGGCAGATTCCATGCAGAATTAGATCAGATAATTGGATTATTTATTAATACTCTAGCTATACGAGCATATCCAAAAAGCTCTAAAACTTTTGCAGAATTTTTACAAGAGATTAAAGAAAACTTTCTAAGAGTATATAATAATCAGGATTATCCATTTGAGAGATTAGTGGAGAAACTTAATATTGAGAGAGATTTAAGCAGAAGTCCACTATTTGATGTGATGTTTACCATGCAGAATATGGAGCAGGCAGAAATCAAAATTGATGAATTAAAATTTACTCCTTATCAGGTTGCAGAGAAAGAATCAAAATTTGATATAACCTTAAGGGCGGCAGAGATAAATAATAAAATCAAGTTTGTGCTTGAGTATAGTATTAGTCTATATCAGAAAGAAACGATGCAAAGGTTATTATCTCATTTTGTAAACATACTAGATGAAATTACTCAAAATTCAGAGATAGAGTTACGAGACATTGAACTGCTTGCACCAGAAGAAAAGAATGAGCTATTATTTGACTTTAATGATACTAATAAAGAGTATCCAGAGAAAGAAACAATTTATCAACTATTTGAAGAACATGTTGAGAGAGAACCAGATAAAATAGCAGTTTGCTTTGAGGATCAAAAAATTTCATTTAGAGAGTTAAATGTTAAAGCTAATCAATTAGCACGAGTTTTGCAGGAGAAGGGTGTCCAAGCAGATACGAGTGTCGGGTTAATTATGGAAAGATCAATTGAGATGATAACTGGAATTTTAGGTATCTTGAAAGCGGGAGGAGCATATCTGCCGATTGATTCAGGATACCTAGCAGAACGGATCGAGTATATGATTAAAGATTCAGGAACAGAGCTACTAATAACCAAATCAAAACTACAGGTTAATTTTGATTTACCGATTGAAGTTATAGATATTGAAAGTATACCATCAAACTATAAATCTTCAAATCTTGCGTATTCAAGTAGTTCGAATAATCTAGCATATATTATCTATACATCTGGTTCAACAGGTAATCCGAAAGGGGTAGCTATAGAACATGCTTCTCTAGTTAATTATACCCATTGGTTTATTGAAACTGGAGAGATATCAGCAAAGGATTCTTCCGCGTTATTGTCATCATATGCTTTTGATCTTGGATATACTGTGATCTGGTCAAGTTTAGGAAGTGGTGCAGAGCTACATTTAGTAGCAGAGGATTTGTATAAAGATGCGAATCAACTAATAGATTATCTTATCGAACACAAAATTACCTTTATTAAAGGAACACCATCTCTCTTTAACATGTTGGTGAATAGTTCAAGATTCGCTGATCATAATTTATCTGAACTTAGGCTAATAGTTTTAGGTGGAGAAAAGATCAGAGCAAATGATTTAGAAATATACCATCAAAAATATCCAGAAGTAACATTTATGAATCATTATGGGCCAACCGAAGCCACAATAGGCTGTATCAGTCATTTGATCAACAAAGATAGCTTAGTTAAATTTATTGAAAAACCTGTAATCGGTACATCAAATAGCAATACTAAAGCATATATTCTGGATAGTCAGAAAAAGCTGGTTCCAGTTGGTGTTGTTGGAGAACTATATATTGCAGGTAAAGGATTAGCTAGAGGTTATCTAAATAGACTTCAGCTTACAGATGAACGGTTTATAGAAAATCCATATATATCTGGAGAGAGATTATATAAAACGGGTGACTTGGTTAGATGGATGCCAAATGGTATGATAGATTTTATTGGTAGAATAGATCATCAGGTTAAGATTAGAGGATTTAGAGTCGAGCTAGGTGAGATCGAAAAACAGTTGGCAAATCATATCAATATAAATGAAGCTGTAGTTATAACAAGAGAAGAAGAGGACGGTATTGATTTGGTGGCTTACATAGTGGAATCTGAAGAGGTAGTAATAAGCAAGTTAAGAGAGTACCTTTTGCGAAAATTACCTGAGTATATGATTCCATCATACTTCATTAAGTTAGATAAATTTCCATTAACGGAGAATGGAAAACTTAATCTTAAAGCTTTACCAGAGCCAATTACTAATATTGCAAGAGATACTGATTATGTCATACCAACTAATCCACTTGAAAAAGAGATGGTTAAACTTTGGTCAGAGGTACTTAGAATTGAAGCGATAGGAGTTAATGATAATTTTTTCGAACTAGGTGGTCATTCACTCAAAGCTACAGTATTAATGGCAAAGATTCATCAGATATTAGGAATAGATATTCCTTTAAAAGTAATCTTTAAACACCCAACTATCAAAGAACTAACTCTTTATATGGAAGAAAAGAAATCTGAAAACAGCTTTTCAACCATAGAAAAAGCAGATGAAAAAGAATATTATCCATTATCATCTGCACAAAAGCGGCTATTACTTATTAGCCAGCTAAATCAAGATAACACAACTTACAATATGCCCCTAGTAATGCTTATCGAAGGAGAATTAGATCGAGAAAGTTTAGAAAATGCATTTAAGAAATTAGTCCAAAGACATGATTCCCTTCGAACATCATTTACCATAATTGATGGTGAACCAGTGCAAAAAATTGAAGAAAGTGTAGACTTAGAGATTAGCTATGTAGAAACTGATAAAACTATTGAAGAGGTTATTTTAGAATTTATAAGACCATTTGATTTAGCAAAAGCACCTTTATTAAGAGTGAGTGTTGCAAAAGTTGGAAGTAAGAATATTTTCTTATGTGATATGCATCATATCATCTCAGATGGAATTTCAAGAAGTATTTTGCTTCAAGAATTTATCTCATTGTATGCAGGAGAAAGTGTACCAGAATTAAAATTGCAATACAAAGATTTTGCTGTTTGGCAAAATCAATTTTTCCAAACTGATGAGTTTAAAAACCAGGAAAAATATTGGTTAGAAAGGTTTAAAGATGAGGTTTCAGTTCTCAATCTTCCAACAGATTATTCAAGAGCAGAAGTAGTGGACTTTGCTGGAGATGTAGTAAGTTTTCTGATTGAAGAAGAATTAACTACTAAACTTAACGAATTGGCGTTTCAAAATAATGCAACACTTTATATGGTATTATTGGCTGCATATAATATTTTGCTCTCTAAGTATTCAAGACAGGAGGATATAGTGATTGGTTCACCGATTGCAGGAAGATCACATGCAGAATTAGCTAATATTATGGGAGTGTTTATTAACACTTTAGCTATGAGAAATATTCCTGCAAAAGCTAAAACATTTATTCAATTCTTGAATGAGGTTAGGGGAAATTCATTAAAAGCTTATGAAAATCAAGATTACCAATATGAAATGTTGGTTGATAAATTGAATATACAGATTGATACAATCTTTTTGATGCAGAATTTAGACATAGTTGAGGTGAAGATTCCAGGATTAAGATTAATTCCAATAGACGCAGAAATAAATGTAGCCAAATTTGATTTAACTCTAACAGCAGTTGAAAGAGATAGCCAAATAGCTTGTAATTTTGGATTTCGAACTAGTTTATATAACAAAACTACGATAGAGGAAATGGCCAAAAACTTTGTTAGGATACTTGGTCAAATTACCGAAAATCCTGATATTCTCCTAAAAGAGATAAACTTAGAAAGCAGCTTAAAGATTGTTGAAAGTACGGAAATTGATTTTGAGTTTGGCTTTTAGTACATTAGTCAGACATATTTATGTCTGACTAATGTCCCTACGAAGGGAGGCAAAAAGATGGACAATACAAATATAAAAAAGAACATATTATTGTCTGATGGAAAATTTGATACAGAGAGAAATTATTGGTTACAAAAATTAGATTCAAGTGTGGTGTTTTCTTACTTTCTTAATGATTTTAGTAAAGTTGATTCTAGAAAAAGAGAAGTGTTGCAGTTTTCATTTTTAGATTCTGTCATTGATAAAATTTCTGCTTTAAGTAAAAACTCAGATTTTGCTCTTTTCACTATTTTACTGACTATTTTTAAATGTATGCTCTATAAATATTCTGGAGAGCAGGATTTAGTTATAGGAACTACGATTTTTACAAAAGAGAGTGATGACAATTTTTTGAATAAAATTTTGCCACTTAGAGATATAATTAAACCAAATCAGATCTGTAAAGAATTACTTTTAGAAGTTAAAAATACAGTGGTAGAAGCAAATAATAATCAAAACTATCCTGTGGAAGAAATATTCAGCGAGCTTGATTTACCTTTGTTTAAAATCGGATTTATTTTAGAAAATATTCAGAGCAAAGTACATTTTAAAGCTTATGATTTGGACATAGTTGTATCATTTCTTCGCCGTCAGGATTTATTAGAAGGTAAGTTTGAATACAATCCAGGTTTATATACAAAGGATACTATAGAAAGGATTATCACTCAATTTAAAAAAGTCGCAGAGTTATTTATGGAAAATATAAATTCAAAAATTGATGATCTTAATTTACTGACAATAAAAGAAAGAGAACAACTAATATATGACTTTAATGATACTAAAATAGAATATCAAAAAGACAAAACTATTCAGCAGTTATTTGAGGAAGAGGAAGAGAAAAGACCAGATCAAACAGCAATTATTTTCGAAGATCAAAAGATAACTTATAAGGAACTAAATAATCGTGCAAATCAACTGGCTAAAATTTTAAGAGGAAAAGGTATCAAACAAGATCAAATTGTAGGAGTTTTGCTTCAGCGTTCTCTTGAAATGATTATAGGGATATTGGGAATTTTAAAAGCTGGTGGAGCGTATTTACCACTTGATCCAGATTATCCAACAGAGAGAATAAAATATATGTTAGAGGATAGTCATGCTAGTCTGTTACTTCTAGAAAAAGATATTGCTGATATAGGCGAATTTAGAGGTGAGAGGATTAATCTTGCTGATGAAAAGTTATATATAGGCGATTCATCTAACCCTGTAAATGTAAATCAAGCAAAAGATTTAGCTTATGTAATCTATACATCAGGTTCGACAGGAAACCCTAAAGGGGTTATGATCGAACATAGATCTGTACACAATTTTATTACAGCGATTAGTGATCAGATAGAATTTACACCAGAAAAAACAATATTATCTTTAACAACTTTCTCATTTGATATATTCGTCTTAGAAACATTAGTGCCACTTACAAGAGGAATGAAAGTTGTAATTGCTAATGAAAAGGAACAGATGATTCCTGAATTATTTAATGATGCATTGCTAAAAAATGATGTAGATATGCTTCAATCAACTCCTTCACGAATGCAATTATTAATAAGTGATGAAAGCAATTTAGAAGGTATTAGAAACTTAAAAGAAATTTTGATCGGTGGAGAGGCTTTTCCTGAAATATTACTAGAAAAATTAACTAGTTTGACTAAAGCGAAAATTTATAATATGTATGGTCCGACAGAGACTACAGTTTGGTCAATGATCAAAGATTTGACTCATGAGAAAGATATTACTATAGGGAAACCGATTGGTAATACAGATGTATATATATTTGATAAAAGTTTAAATTTAGTTCCGCTAAACGTACCTGGGGATTTATATATTGCGGGAGATGGATTGGCGAGAGGCTATTTGAATGAGTTTGAGTTGACTGAGGAGAGATTTATTGCTGGCCCGTTTGGTGAATACAAAAAGATGTATAAGACAGGCGATACTGCTAGATGGCTTCCAAATGGAGATATAGAGTTTTTAGGTAGGAGTGACTATCAAGTAAAAATCCGAGGATATCGTATTGAATTGGGAGAGATAGAAAAACAAATTGTATCTTATCCTAACGTAAAAGATGCTGTGGTAGTGGATAAAGAAGATGCAACTACTTTTAAAATCCTTGTGGCATATATAGTTACTGATGAGGAGTTATCAGTTGTAGATATAAGAACACATCTTGCGAAAACTTTGCCTGATTATATGATTCCATCATATTTTATTAAATTAGATCAATTACCGCTCACACCAAACGGAAAATTAAATAGAAAAGGATTACCTAAGTTAGATAAAAATATTTTGAGTGGACGAGAATATATCGCTCCGACCAATGAAAAAGAGGAAAGATTAGTAAGTATTTTTTCGGAAGTTCTTGAGATTAAAAAGATAGGTATTAAAGATAATTTCTTTGAATCAGGAGGACATTCTTTAAAGGCAACGACTCTTATATCAAAAATTTATAAGGAATTTAGTATAAACCTTTCATTACGCCAACTGTTTGAATCACCAACAGTTGAAGGTTTAGCAAAATATCTAAATGGAGCAGATGAGACAGCTTATCAAAAAATTGAGCTTACAAACAAAAGAGAATATTATCAATTATCTTCTGCACAAAAACGACTATTTGTATTAAATCAGATGAATCCTGATAGTACTAATTATAATATCCTTGGCTTTATGTACATTGAAGGTAATCTAAATATTGAGCGATTAGAAAAGACTTTTAAAGAATTGATCAATCGACATGAATCTTTTAGAACATCATTTGAAGTGGTTGATGGTGAGGTAGTTCAGAAAATTTACCAAGATATGGACTTTGAAGTATCTCATTTAAACTCTAATGAAGATAATTTAGAGAAATTAGTGCAAGAATTTGTCCAACCTTTTGATTTGAGTAAAGCACCATTATTAAGAGTGGGGTTAGTAAATTTACCAGATAAATATTTATTAATGTTTGATTTACATCACATCATTGCAGATGGTGCATCGCTAGGTATTCTGACTAATGAATTTATAAGTCTATATCAGGGTTATGAATTACCAGATTTTAAGATTCAGTATAAAGATTTTGCGGTATGGCAAAATGAACTATTCCAGTCTGAGAATATTAAAAATCAGGAAAAGTACTGGCTAGAAGTTTTTAAAGGTGAAATTCCTGTACTTAATCTGACTACAGATTATCCACGACCAATGGAGATGAACTTTGAGGGCGAAAGACTTCACTTTGAGATATCAAAAGATATGAGTGAAAAGTTGAATAAGTTAGCTGTTCAAAATGAAGCAACAATGTACATGACACTCTTAGCTTTGTATAACATTTTTTTATCTAAATATACTGCCCAGGAAGATATTTTTATTGGTTCGCCAATTGCAGGAAGAACACATATTGAATTAGCCAATATAATAGGAATGTTTGCCAATACTCTTGTTATGAGAAGCAGACCAATAGGTGATAAAACATTTGTTGAATTTTTAGGGGATGTTAAGGAAAATACTTTGCTTGCCTTTGAAAATCAGGATTATCCTTTTGAGATGTTAGTAGATAAGTTGAATCTTAGATCAAAAAATAGAAATCCATTGTTTGATACTATGTTTGTACTTCAGAATGCCTCAAAAGAGGTTCAAATAGATCAGTTAAAGTTTACTCCATATACTTTTGAAAATAAAGTAGCTCGTTTTGATCTAACTTTAGCTTGCGCTGAGACGAACAATGGAATTGTCATGAATATTGAATATCGGACACAACTTTTTCGGAGAGAGACGATTGCAAAGTTTAAAGACCATTTTATCAATCTTATCGAACAAGTTGTTAATCAATCTGATCAAAAACTAAGAGATATTGAAATGATTAGCGGAACAGAAAAAGAGCAGATATTATATAAATTTAATGCAAGAAAAGTAGATTACCCTAATGATAAATATATCTATCATTTATTTGAAGAACAAGTTGAAAGAACACCAGAGGATCATATAGCAATCATATGTGGTAATCAAGAGCTTACTTATTCTGAATTAAATTCGAAGGCTAATCAACTTGCGAGAGTGTTGAGGAATAAAGGTGTAAAGCCAAGAAAACTTGTCGGAATTATAGTTGAACGTTCATTTGATCTAGCAATAGGGCTTTTGGGGATTTTAAAAGCTGGTGGTGTATATGTGCCAATTGATTCAAAGTATCCTAAGGAAAGAATTAATTATATTTTGGAAGATAGTTCTGCTGAAATATTACTCACTCAAAGTCATCTAGTAGAGCAGATTCCTTTCGATGGTGAATCAATTTTTTTAGATAATGAAGAACTTTATAAAGGTGACGATTCTAACCTAAACGCAATGAATCAAGCGAATGATTTAGCGTATGTTATCTATACATCAGGTACAACTGGTAAACCCAAAGGGGTTATGATTGAACATTGTAACCTAGCTGATAGGATGAACTGGTGGCGTGATGAGTATAAACTAAACATGGATGATCGGACATTACATTTACTTTCTTTTGCATTTGATGCTTTTGGAGTTGGATTTTATGGACCATTGGTATCAGGGGCACAGATGGTATTAGTGAATGATGACGAGTTGAAAGATCTATTAGCGATTAAGAATTATATTGCTAATAAAAAAGTCACTCGTATAGGTGCTCCACCATCTATTTTACAGGGAATAGTTGATTGTATAATACCAGAAGAAGCACGTTCTTTGCGTACGATATCATATGGTGGGGAAAAAATCAGCACTAAACTTATCGCAAAAATTAAAGAGTTGAATGAAGATATTGAACTTATAAATGAATACGGGCCGACTGAGAACACCATCACTTCCACGATTTGTAGAAATGTTCAAGACTGTTCACAAGTTACTATCGGGAAACCTGTTTCAAATACTCAAGTTTATATACTTGATAAACACGATAGAATTACTCCAATTGGTGTTCCAGGAGAATTATGTTTATCTGGAACTGGAGTAGCGAGAGGTTATCTAAATAGACTTAAATTAACTGAAGAGAAATTTGTGATCAATCCATATACTGGTGAGAGAATGTATCGTACTGGTGATTTTGCAAGATGGTTACCAAATGGTGAGATTGACTTTTTAGGTCGGATAGATGATCAGGTTAAAGTTAGAGGATTTAGAATAGAATTAGCTGGGATTGAGACAGAATTATTGCAGTATAAAGGAATTGCAGAAGCAGTAGTCATAGACTCTATAGATCAAAGTGGTCATACTTATCTAGCAGCTTATATTGTTACTGAAGATGAATTATCCTCTGGAGATTTGCGAAAATATCTTGCCAAAAATTTACCAGAGTATATGATTCCATCATATTTTATTAAATTAGACAAGATCCCACTAACAGTAAACCACAAAGTTGACCGCAATGCATTGCCAAAGCCAGATAAAGAGTTGTTAACAGAATATGTACCTCCAACCAATGAGATTGAAGAAAAGCTAACACGGATTTGGTCTGAAATTTTAAGTGTTGAAAAGATTGGTATTAATGATGACTTCTTTGACATAGGAGGCCATTCATTAAAAGCTACATCTTTGGTAGCGAAAATATATAAAGAATGTAATGTGGAGATTCCAGTTAGAGAAATCTTTAAGAATCCAACTATTAAGGAGCTAGCAGAATACATAAGTCAAACAGAAATAAAAGAATATATTGCAGTAGAACCTGTTGAAGAGAGGGTGCATTATCCAGTCTCTTCTGCACAAAAGAGGTTATATATAATTAATCAAATCGAAAACAGAAGCACCCATTACAATATGCCTGGTTTCTTGCTTATCGAGGGCCAACTGAATGTAGAACTTTTAGAATTAGCTTTTAAACAGTTAATTCAAAGACATGAATCCTTAAGAACTTCTTTTAAATCCATTGGTGGAGAAATAGTTCAGATAATTCATCAGGAGATTGACTTTGAAGTTGTATATTGTGAAGCATCTGAGGATAATTTAAAAAATTTAACCTACGAGTTTGTTAAGCCTTTTGATTTAAATCAAGCTCCATTACTTAGAGTTTCCATAGTAAAAACACCTAACAATTATCTTTTAATGTTTGATCTTCATCATATTATTTCTGATGGCGTTTCAATGGGAATATTAATCAATGACTTTATTGACTTATATCAGGGAAAAGAATTGGATGAAATGAGGATTCAGTACAAAGATTTTGCTGTTTGGCAGAATAATTTTTTTGAATCAGAGGAGATGCAAAAGCAGGAAGAATATTGGCTAAATAAATTTGCTGGTAAAATTCCTGTACTCAATTTGACAACTGATTATGCCAGGCCAGCTGTACAGAGATTTGAAGGAGGACATGTAAATTTTGCGATTTCTAAGGAACTAACCACCGTTTTAAATGATGTAATTAAAGATAAAGGTGTTACACTTTTTATGTTTCTTCTAGCAACTTATAATATCATTTTATCTCAATATAGTGGACAAGAAGATATTGTTGTGGGTATTCCAATAGCTGGAAGAGCACATTCAGATTTAGAAAAAATAATTGGAATGTTTGTAAATACATTAGCTTTACGAAATCAACCTCATGCAGAGAAGAAGTTTGTAGATTTCTTAGAAGAGGTAAAAATTAACGCATTGGCAGCTTATGAAAATCAAGATTATCAATTTGAGATGATTGTTGAGAAGCTAAAATTAGAGCGAAATTTGAGTCGGAATCCTCTTTTTGATGTGGTGTTGGATCTACAAAATATGGACACATCAGTAAGAGAGATTGATAATCTAAGATTCAGACCATATGAGTTTACAACTCAAACTACTAAATTTAACATGGCTCTTCATGCATCAGAAGTTAATGGTACTATTGAATTTATTTTAAATTATAACTCTAAGCTATTTAAGAAGAAATCAATTGAAAAGATGACTGAAAGATTTAAAGAGATACTTTCTATGGTAGCAAAAGATCCTGAAATACCAATCGCTCAATTTAAACTTTTATCAGAAGTGGAAGAGAAACTATTATTGCATGATTTTAATCAGAACTTACAGACTGATATCATGAGCAAAGGATCAATACAGAAATTATTTTATCAGATGGTAGATAGATATCCAGAAAAAATAGTGCTTGAATATGGACAACAAACTATTCCATATGCTGAGCTTGATGAAAGATCAAACTTGTTAGCAAACTGGATAATTACAAAAGGCTATAAAAAAGGTTCTCACATAGGAATTTTAGTAGATAATCGAATTGAACTGATTACTATAATCTTAGCGTCTTTAAAATCTGGTGTTGTATTTATACCATTTGATGCTGCCTATCCATCTGAAAGATTAGCAAAAATGATGCGCAATGTTAATCTGAATCTTATTTTTACTGACTTTAACAAGACTGATTTAGCAGTAGAAATATTCGTAAATAATGATCAGAAACCAGAGATTGCTATTGTAGCGAAAATTATTGAAATAGCTAAAAATACTCTTACGCCAGAAAGACCACAGGATCTGAGCAAACCTAATGACAGTGCATATATTTACTTTACATCGGGTTCGACTGGTCAACCAAAAGGAATATTGGGTCGTTATGCAGGGTTGTTGCATTTTATCAACTGGGAGATTGAGAAGTTTCAAATTGATAGTGAGTATCGTATAAGTCAACTTACTGCTCCAACATTTGACGCATTTTTAAGAGATGTTTTTGTCCCATTATGTGTTGGAGGGACTTTATGCATACCAGATGAGAAAGAAATACTTTTAGATGCTAATAAACTTGTGGAGTGGATTGATAATTCTAGAATTAATTTAATCCATTGCGTACCTAGTATATTTAAATTAATTAACATATACGATTTGACTTCCAAAAATTTCGCAGTACTAAAATTTATTTTAATGTCTGGCGAAAGAGTCAAAATAGCAGATTTATTAAATTGGTATGATATTTTTGATTCGAGGATACAGTTAGTCAATTTATATGGTGCTAGTGAAACGACAATGATAAAAATGGTTTACTTAATTAAAGCAAGTGATTTGGAGAGAAGAATTATTCCTATCGGTGAGCCACTTACTGCTACTAAAGTATTAATTGCCGATGAGAATTTAAATCCATGCAAACCAGGAATAATTGGCGACATCTATATAAGAACACCTTATATGTCTCTAGGCTATTATAATGATTCAAAATTGACTGCTGAAAAATTTGTGCAAAATCCGTGGATTGATAATCCTTGTGATCTGGTTTATAAAACAGGAGACCAGGGTAGAGTTATGCCGGATGGTAATATAGAATTTATTGGGCGTAAAGATAGTCAAGTTAAAATTCGTGGAGTGCGGGTTGAGATAGGTGATATCGAAAACCAAATCTTACAGAATGAATCAATTAAAGAAGTTGTTGTGACTGACAGATTAGATGCTGATGGAAACCTGTATCTTGTAGCATATTGCACGGTTACTCAGAAAATTTTACTTTCGAAAATTAGAGAATATCTAGCAGTTCGCTTGCCTGAATATATGCAACCAACATATTTTGTTGAGTTAGATAAGATGCCAATGACTCTGAATGGTAAAATTGATCGAAAAGCTTTACCTGAACCAGATCATTCTTTGAGCTTAAGTGTCGAATATGTGGCTCCACAGAATGATATCGAAAAAAGACTGGCAAAAATTTGGTCTAAAATTTTGAGTGTAGAAAAGATTGGAGTTTATGATAAGTTCTTTGATTTGGGTGGCCATTCTTTAAAAGCTATTAATTTTACTATGAGAGTTAAAAAAGAGTTTGATGTAGAAATGCCGTTAACAGAAATTTTCAAAACACCTACGATAAAAGAACTTGCACAATTTATTAAAAATGCTGAAGAAAAGATATATAAATCAATTGAGCCAGTCGAAGAGAGAGAGTATTACTCAGCATCTTCTGCACAAAAAAGGTTGTATATTTTAAATCAGATGGATAGAGATAGAACTAATTATAATATGCTTGGATTTATGTATGTTGAAGGTGATTTGGATAAAGAACGATTTGAGCAGACATTTAAACAACTTGTTCAGCGACATGAGTCCTTTAGGAGTTCTTTTGAATCTGTTAATGGTGAAATCATTCAAAGAATTCATTCAAATGTGGATATTGAAATCTTTTATTTAGAGTCTCAAGAAGAAAAAATTGAAGAATTAGCTAAAGAATTTGTTAAACCATTTGATCTAAGCGAAGCACCTTTAGTTAGAGCAGCACTTGTAAAATTACCTAAACGATATCTTTTGATGTATGATATGCATCATATTATTTCAGATGGTGTTTCGATGAATATTTTGGTTAATGATTTTGTCAAACTATATCAGGGTATGGAACTTCCTGAGCTGAAGATTCAATACAAAGATTTTGCAATATGGCAGAATCAATTGTTTAGTTCTGACGCTATACTTGAACATGAAAAGTATTGGTTAGAGAGCTTTGCGGGTGAGATTCCTGTTCTTGATTTACCGACTGATTATCAGCGACCAAATCTAATGAGTTTTGAGGGCGAAAGATATCATTTTGAAATATCAAAAGAGTTACAAAGTCATATTAATGAGTTGGCTTCTAAAAACGGAGCAACTCTTTATATGATATTATTGGCAGTTTATAATCTTCTTTTAGCAAAATATACAAGTCAAGAAGATATCATAGTAGGTTCACCGATTGCTGGTAGATCTCATGCGGATTTGGAGAAAATCATTGGAATGTTTGTAAATACTTTAGTGATCAGAAACCATCCAGTAAGTGGTAAGAATTTTCTTAATTTCTTAAAAGAAGTTAAAGAGAATACATTAAAGGCTTTTGAGAATCAAGATTATCAATTTGAGATGTTGATCGATAAGCTTAATATAAAAAGAGATTTAAGTCATAACCCATTATTTGATGCGATGTTTATTCTTCAAAATGTGGGAATGTCGGAAAGTGTTATTGGAGATATCAAATTTATCCCATATGATTTTGAGAATAAAGTGGCCAAGTTTGATCTCTCTATGCTGGCTATAGAAACTAACAATGGGATTAGAATGATTTTGGAATATCGGACAAGGTTATTTAAGAGAGAGACGATGGAAAGATTAGCAAGTCATTTTATTAACTTAATCGAACAAATAGTTGTTAAACCGGAACTTATATTAGGTGAATTTGAGATTACTAGTAGTGCTGAAAAGCAGCAGTTACTGTATGAGTTCAATGATACAAATAGAGATTATTCAGAAGAAACAATAGATCAATTATTTGAAGCACAGGTTAAGAGAAGACCAGATCAGATTGCTGTTATTTTTGAAGATGAACAGTTAACTTATGAAGAATTAAATCAAAGAGCAAATCAATTAGCCACAATACTGCGCCAAAAAGGTGTAAGAGAAGATCAGTTTGTAGGAATTATGGTTGAACGATCTATTGAAATGATTGTTGGAATGTTGGCAGTCTTAAAAGCAGGTGGAGCGTATCTGCCGATTGATCCAGAGAATCCTCTTGCAAGAATTCAGTTTATGCTTGAAGATAGCGATACTAAGATATTACTTACCCAAAATCATTTAGCAGCAAAAGTGCAGTTTGCTGGAGAAGTAATTGATCTTACTGATCAACAATTATGTGCTCATGAAGTTCAGGATATCAAGCCAATTCATCATGTTAAGAATTTAGCATATCTGATTTATACATCAGGTTCAACTGGTCAACCCAAAGGGGTTATATTAGAACATCAAGGTATAGCTAATTTAAAACATTTCTTTACAGAAAACCTTGGTATAAATGAAGAAGATCGGATTATTCAATTTGCATCATCTGCTTTTGATGCCTCAGTATGGGAGATATATATGGCGTTATTAACTGGTGCAAGATTATATTTGATCAATAAAGATATAATTAATGATTATCATAAGTTCAGCTGCTATCTAAATACTAATAGCATAACTATTGCGACATTACCACCAGTTTATTTGACTAACTTAAATCATACTGAAATTAAACATTTAAGAATGGTTATCACCGCAGGTTCTACTACAAACTTTGATTTAGTAAAGAGATGGAATCAAAATATTGAATATATTAACGCTTATGGGCCAACTGAAACAACCATCTGCACATCGATCTGGAAAGCATCAGGAGAAAATGATTACAAAACTGTACCTATTGGAAAACCAATTGAAAATACTCAAGTTTATATACTTGACTCAAATGACCAACTTGCACCGATTGGCGTAATTGGAGAGTTGTGCGTTTCAGGTGTAACTTTAGCTAGAGGATATCTAAACAGACCTGAACTAACTTCTGAAAAGTTTGTAAATAATCCTTATACTGGTGAGAGAATGTATCGAACTGGTGATTTAGCAAGATGGTTGCCAGATGGAAATATTGAGTTTATTGGTAGAAGAGACTACCAGGTTAAAGTCCGAGGTTATCGAGTCGAGTTAGGTGAGATTGAAAAACAGTTGTTGCGTTATCCTAAGATCAAAGAAGCAGTTGTTGTTGAACAAAAATTATCTGCTGAAGACAATTATTTAGCAGCATATGTTGTTTCAGATGAAGAGGTTATAGTCACTGACTTAAAAGCATATTTAAAAACTAAACTACCTGATTATATGATTCCAACTTATTTTATACGTTTAGATAAGCTTCCTTTAACTATAAGTGGTAAAGTTGATCGCAAAGCTCTCCCTAAACCTGAAGATAGTCTTATGAGAAATGAGTTTGTCGCACCAACTACCGAAATAGAGGCAAAATTATTAGAACTATGGACCGGAATTTTAGGCAAAGAAGGGTTTGGAGTAACTGATAACTTCTTTGATTTGGGTGGTCATTCACTAAAAGCAACTTCTCTGATAGCAAGAATTCATAAAGAATTTAGTGTGGAGATTCTTTTAGGAGATATTTTTAAAAAACCGACGATTAGAGAACTCGCAGGGTGCATAGAAAATGCTACTCAAGGAGTTTATGCATCTATTGAGTTAGTTGGAGAGAGAGAATATTATCCTACTTCATCTGCACAAAAGAGAATATTTATATTAAATCAGTTAGAACAGAAAAGTATTAATTACAATATGCCAGGATTTATGTATATAGAAGGCGAGTTAGATAAAGAAAGATTTAGGTACTCTTTTGAGAAATTAGTTGAACGGCATGAATCTTTTAGAACTTCATTTGAATCCATTGATGGTAATATTATCCAAAAAGTTTCTCCTTCAAACGATATTGAGTTTGAAATTAAATATTTTATAGCCATTGAAAATGAACTTCCAGAATTAATAAAAGAATTTATTAAACCATTCAACTTGTCAAAAATACCACTTTTCAGGGTAGGACTTGTTACTTTGCCGAATAAATATGTACTCATGTTTGATATGCCACATATTATTGCTGATGGTGTTTCGATGAGCATAGTAATTAATGATTTTATGAGAATCTATTCTGGAGAAGAATTATCTGAATTAAGAATCCAGTACAAAGATTTTGCAGTTTGGCAGAATCAGTTTTTCAATTCAGATAAGATTAAATTACAGGAAGAATATTGGTTAAAAACATTTGCTGGTGAGATTCCAGTGCTAAATATGCCAACAGATTATCAAAGATCACGTGATATGAAGCTTAGAGGTGGAAGAGTCAGTTTTGAAATTGGAGAAGAGTTGACAGATGAGTTAAATACCCTTATATCTCATCAGGGTGTAACAACTTATATGGCGTTATTGGCAGTTTACAATCTACTTTTATCAAAATATGCTAACCAAGATGATATCGTAGTAGGCACACCGATTGCAGGAAGATCTCATTCGGATTTAGAGAAGATTATCGGAATGTTTGTGAACACTTTGGCTATTAGAAATTATCCAACTGATGATAAAACTTTCTCGGAATTCTTAGATGAAGTTAAAGAAAATGCTCTAAAGTCTTATGAGAATCAAGATTATCCATTTGAAATGTTGGTTGAGAGATTAGAACTGGATAGGGATTTGAGTCGCAATCCATTGTTTGATATAATGTTTGTTCTGCAAAATCTACAGAATACAGAGAGAGTTGAATCTAATCTAAAATTTACTCCTGTAAAATATAATAATACTGCTGCAAAATTTGATCTAGAAATGAATGCTTTTGAAACAAAAAATGGACTTTTATTTGATATAGCATATAGTACAAGCTTATATAAACGTGAGACGATAGAACGAATGGCAGAACATTATAAAAATATTTTTCGACAAGTAGTTCAAAACTCAGAGATAAAAATAAAAGATATAGAGATGGTCACTGATGAAGAAAGAAGGCAGATATTATATGAGTTTAATGATACGAAAACTGAGTTCTGTAATGATCGAACAATTTATCAGCTGATTGAAAAAGAAGCAGAGACAAATCCAGATAAGGTAGCACTTAAATATATTGATAAAGAAGTAACTTACCTGGAACTTAATCAAAATGCAAATCAGTTAGCGAGAATTTTACAAGCTAAAGGCTTGCAATCAGACCAACTTGTCGGTATTTTATTTGAACGATTTCCTTTAATGATTGAGAGTATTCTTGCAGTCTGGAAAGCAGGCGGTGGATATATTCCAATTGATCCTAATTATCCAATGTCAAGAATAACAGGAATCTTAGGAGATTCAGAGGCAGTAGTATTACTTACAGAATCTCAATTTATTGATACAGAGATTAAGAATAAATATAGTGCTGAAATAATTGAGTTAGATGTTATGGAAAATGAAATTCGTCAGCAAAATGTAGATAACCTGGATCTGAAGATAGATATGAATAGTCTAAGTTATGTAATTTATACATCTGGTTCAACTGGAAAACCTAAAGGGGCGATGGTCGAACATATCGGAATGATGAATCATATTCGTGCAAAAATCAACGATATTAAGGTAGGAAATGAGAGTATTGTTGCCCAGAATTCATCTCATTGCTTTGATATCTCCGTATGGCAATTTTTCGTGGGGCCAGCAGTTGGCGGTAAAACTATAATCTATCCAAATGAAGTAGCGATGAATCCAGAAATATTTATTGATCAGATCATTCAAGATCAAGTAACGATTTTAGAAGTCGTACCATCATTCTTAGCATCTTTCTTAGATTTTGTTGAATTGAAATTCCGTGAATTGAATAGCTTAGAATATCTTTTAGTTACAGGGGAGGCAGTTAAGCCAAATCTTGTAGAACGTTGGTTTAATTATTATCCTAATATTCCAATGGTAAATGCTTATGGGCCAACTGAGGCCTCTGACGATATTACTCACTATTTTATGGATAAAACTCCAGAGTTTGAACGTGTTCCGATTGGTAAGCCACTGCAAAATTTTCATATCTACATTGTCGATAAGAATATGAAATTAGTACCGATTGGTGTCCAGGGAGAGATTGTGGTATCAGGTATTGGAGTTGGACGAGGCTATTTAAATGACCCAATAAAAACAAAAAAAGTTTTCATGGAAGATCCGTTTATTGATGAGAAAGGTGTTAGACTCTATAAGACAGGTGATTTGGGTTGTTGGATGAAAGATGGTGTGATTGAATTTTTTGGTCGCATTGATCATCAGGTGAAAATCAGAGGATTTAGAATTGAGTTGGGAGAGATTGAGAGTAAACTAGTTGAACATGATAAAGTAAAGGAATCTGTTGTATTAGATTTTGAAGATATGGATGGGAGTAAATATCTCTGTGCATATATTGCAACTGATGAAGATATTGATATATCTAAGATCAGAAAATATCTACTCACTACTTTGCCAGAATATATGGTTCCTGGATACTTTATCACTTTAGATCGGTTACCTTTAAATTCAAATGGGAAAATTGATCGTAAAGCGTTACCAAAACCTGATCGAGATATAATCAGTACAAGTGAATTTATAGAACCAACCAATCTTATTGAAGAAAAGTTATCAGATATTTGGGTTGAAATCCTAGGAGTTGAAAGAGTTTCGATAATGGATAATTTCTTCGAAATAGGTGGACATTCTTTAAAAGCTACATCCTTAGTTTCAAAAGTATTTAAAGAACTAAATGTTGATCTTCCATTGCGAGAAATTTTTAAAACTCCAACAATCAAAGAATTAGCAGAATATATTCAAAAAGCTGAAAAGAATATCTATACCTCAATAGAGCCAACAATCGAGAGTGAGTATTACCCAGTATCTTCAGCACAGAAGAGACTTTATATCTTAAATCAATTTGAACTTAATAATACAAGCTATAATATTCCTGGAGTTATGATTATTGAAGGTAAATTAGACATTGAACGTTTAAAGATAGCTTTTGAAAGATTAATTCAAAGACATGAATCTTTGCATACTTCATTTAAATCTATTGACGGGGAAATAGTTCAGGTCGTAGAGCAGAATGTAGAATTTAATCTTCAATATTTGGAAGAATCATCAAAAGAGGTAAAAGATCTTGTTAAAGAGTTCATTAAACCATTTAATTTAGCTAATGCACCATTACTGAGAGTAAAAGTTGTGAAAAGAGCAGATGGGTACTTATTTATGTATGACATGCACCATATTATCTCAGATGGAGTTTCGATGGGGATTTTAATTAATGATTTGATTAGTCTATATCAAGGTAATCAATTACCTGAGCCTAGAATCCAATACAAAGATTTTGCAGTATGGCAAAATAAACTTTTCCAATCTAAAGAGATCGAAAAACAGGAGGCATATTGGTTAGAACTATTTAAAGATGAGATACCAATTTTGAATATGCCTACAGATGCTCCTAGACCAAGAGAGTTAAGTTTTGCAGGAAACCGGATATATTTTGAAATTGATGGAGATTTACAAAGCCAATTAAATGAGTTGGCATCGCAAAATGGTGCAACTATCTATATGGTACTGCTTTCTGCTTATAATATTTTATTATCAAAATATACTCTGCAAGAAGATATAATTGTAGGTTCACCGATTGCAGGTAGATCAGACGTAGAGTTAGAGCAGATCATTGGTATGTTTATCAATACTTTAGCAATGAGAAATCGTCCTGCAGGAGATAAAACTTTCATAGCATTTTTAAATGAAGTAAAAGAAAACGCATTAAAAGCATATGAGAATCAGGATTATCAATTTGAAATGTTAGTCGAAAAACTTAATAATAGAGATTTAATCCCAAGGGATTTGAGTCGAAATCCATTGTTTGATACTATGTTTATCTTGCAAAATGCTGGTGATATGGTTAAAGTAGCGACTGATTTGAAAGTAATACCTTATCAATTTGAGAACAAAGTAGCGAAGTTTGATCTTACTTTAACAGCTACAGAAAGAAGAGAAGGGATAAGATTTGAACTAGAATATAGTACAAAACTTTATGAAAGAGAGACAATTGAAATATTTAGCAAACATTTTATTCAGGTTCTCTTTGAGATGGTGAATTATCCAGAAGCGAAACTCTCTAATCTTGAAATTATTTCAGAAGAAGAAAAAGAAAAATTATTAATAGCATTTAATGATACTGAGGTGGATTATCAAAGAGAGAAGACTATTCATCAGTTATTTGAAGAACAAGTTAAAAAGACACCAGAGAATATTGCCATATGCTTTAAAGATAAACAATTATCTTATCGAGAATTGAACGAGAAAGCTAATCAATTAGCGAATAGTTTACGAGAAAATGGTTTAAGAGAAAATCAATTAGTAGGGTTAATGGTATATCGCTCAATAGAGATGATGGTTGGATTAATGGGAATTTTAAAAGCTGGTGGAGTTTATCTGCCAATTGATTTAGAGTTTCCTGAAGAGAGAATCAAATATATGCTTGAAGATAGTAATACAGAGATTCTACTAACTCAAACAGAATTAATTGATAAGATTTCTTTTACGGGTAAGATGTTTGATTTGGAAGATAGCACGCTATATTCAAAAAATGCAGAAGCTCTTCTAGAGATGACTGACGCACAAGATTTAGCATACATCATCTATACTTCTGGCTCTACTGGAAAGCCCAAAGGGGTAATGATTGAGCATAGGTCAGTGAATAATTTTATCAAAGGTATTGTTGATCAAGTTAAATTTACTTCTGATAAGACAATACTTTCTCTAACAACTATTTCGTTTGATATATTTGTTCTCGAAACAGTTTTACCATTGACTAAAGGGTTAAAAGTTGTGATTGCTACCGAAGAGGAGCAAGTTATTCCAGAACTTATGAATAAAGCTATCATCAAGCATGAAGTAGATATGTTACAGGCAACTCCTTCAAGGATGCAGTTATTACTGAGTGAGGAAAGTAGCTTAGAGGGTTTAAAAAGATTAGAGCATATCTTAATCGGTGGTGAGGCTTTTCCAGTAAAACTGTTGACCAAATTACAAAAACTCACAGATGCGAAGATTTACAACATGTATGGGCCTACGGAAACTACCGTCTGGTCAACTATGCAAGATGTCACTGATAAGCATGAGATTAATATAGGTAAACCAATCGCCAATACTAAAGTCTATATTTTAGATAAAGATTTGCGATTAGTGCCTCAAAATGTGATAGGCCAGTTATATATCGCTGGAGATGGATTGGCCCGTGGATATCTTAATCGACCTGATTTGACTGCAGAAAAATTTATTACTAATCCATTTAACTCTGAGGAACGGATCTATAAAACTGGCGACTTAGCCAGGTGGCTTCCTAATGGAGAGATAGAATTTATAGGGCGCCGAGATTATCAAGTAAAGATCAGAGGATATCGAATAGAGATAGGTGAAATCGAAATAGTTCTCTTAAAACATTCTAAGATAAAAGAAGTAGTGGTATCGCGCGAGCGCGTAGATCAAATAGATCAGACGGGTAATCATTATCTTGTAGCATATTTTGTTTCAGTAGCAGAGTTATCTATAGTTGACCTTAGAGAGTATCTTAAATCTGAACTTCCAGAATATATGATACCATCATATTTTGTTGGACTAGACCAGCTTCCATTGACACCTAATGGCAAAATTAATCGGAATGCATTGCCAGCGTATGATGGAACACTGAATACAGGGGTAGAATATGTGGCTCCAACTAATGAGATTGAAAGAAAATTAGTAGAAATTTGGTCAAATATTTTGGGAGTTGAGAAGATAGGACGAAATGATAACTTCTTTGAACTAGGTGGACATTCTTTAAAAGCTACATCATTGATCTCTCAAGTATATAAAGCGATGAATGTGAATCTTCCTTTGCGAGAAGTTTTCAGAAATCCTATCTTAAAAAATTTGGCAGAGTTGATTAGAGGTGCAGATAAAAATCTTTATTCACGAATTGAGGTAGTTGCTGAAAGAGAATATTATCCAGTAACTTCAGCTCAAAAAAGATTATATGTTCTAATGGTATCAGGAAGTGATAACATAAGCTACAATATGCCAGAGTTAATGAATATTGAAGGTGAGTTAGATATTGAATGTTTTGAGAAAGCTTTTGATGCTCTGATACTAAGACACGAATCATTACGAACATCTTTTGAATTTATAGATGTTGAGGTTGTTCAGAAGATACATCAGAATGTTGATTTTACGGTTCAACATCTAGAAGCAGACGAAGCAGAGGTTGAAAATTTAGTATCTAGTTTTGTAGAACCATTTAATTTGAGTAAAGCACCATTACTAAGAGTAAATTTAGTTAAGATAAAGGATGCAGAAAGATATGTATTAATGTATGATATTCATCATATTATTTCTGATGGTATTTCTATGAACATACTAGTGAGTGACTTTATTAATCTATATCAGGGTAATGAATTACCTAAGATGAGAATTCAATATAAAGATTTTGCAGTTTGGCAAAATGAACTTTTCAAATCAGGCGAGATCGTAAAACAAGAAGTTTTTTGGCTTGATACCTTTAAAGATGGAGTTCCAGTACTGAATATGCCGACAGATTATCAAAGACCAAAAGAGATGGATTTTGCAGGAGCTAGAATCACTTTGGTAATTGAAAAAGAGGTAACAGATAAATTAAATGATTTGGCAAATAGATATGGAGCGACGATGTTTATAGTTTTACTGTCCATCTATAATATTCTCTTATCTAAATATGCTTTACAAGAAGATATAGTAGTTGGGTCGACCATAGCAGGCAGAGCTCATCCTGATTTGGAGAGTATCATCGGAATGTTTGTTAATACTTTAGTTATGCGAAATTATCCTGAATCAGAAAAAACTTTTGCTGATTTCTTGCTAGAAGTTAAGGAAAATGCATTACAGGTATATGATAATCAGGATTATCCCTTTGAGATGTTAGTAGAAAAACTGAACTTAGATATTCCTCAGAATCGCAATCCACTTTTCGATACAGTATTTGTCTTACAAAACTTTGATATGGCTGAGGTACAGGTTGAAAGTTTAAGATTCATACCATACAAATCAGATGTAACAACAGCTAATTTTGATATTATGTTTATCATTAGCGAGAGAGAATCTGGTTTAATCTTTAATATTCAATATAAGACTAAGCTATACACAAAAGAGACAATGGAAATGTTCGCAAAGGATATGAGTAGGATAATTGATACTGTAGTGGATGCTGAAAATATACAATTAAAAGATATTGCATTAGAAGATGAATTGGAGATATTAGAGAGTGTTGCTGATGATGTAGATTTTGATTTTTAGAGGCAGTTTTAAAAACTGATTATCCAACGGCACTTTGTGGTGTCGTTGGATGGTCAATTATAGGAGGCAACCTATGAAAGATAGACGTTTGCAGAATAAAACTATAGCTGGTAGGTTTGAAAAGGAGAAAAATTATTGGTTCGATAAGTTAGCGGGTGATTTGAAGATAAGTGGTTTTCCTGTAGATTTTTTGGCAACTAAAACAACTGAGCAAATTGATTTGGTAGCAATAAATTTTACTCTCTCTACAGAGGTTTTTCAGCGAATCAAGAGTATTTCTAGAGACTCTATTTATGGAGTTTATATGATTTTATTGTCAGGAGTAAATTATATATTATTTAAATATACAAATAATGAAGATCTGATTGTTGGAGCAGCAATACATAAACAAAAAGCAAATACTGAATATATAAATCAGCTATTAGCATTTAGAACAAAGTTAAAAGCTGAGATGAGTTTTAAAGAACTATTGTTCGAGGTTAAAAAGACCATAAAGGAAGCTAATGATAATCAAAATTATCCATTGTATAAAATTGTCGAGGATTTGAATATACCAATCGCTGAAGGCAGATTTCCTTTGTCTAATGTGATGATTTTCTTAAGTAATATTCACGATAAAGATTCTCTAAAAGGCGTAAGGTGTGATACCCTCTTTTCATTCTTTATGACAGATAAAAGTATTGAAGGTGAGATAGAGTATGATCCTTCTTTGTTCAGAGAGGAAACTATTGCACAGATTATAAAACATTTTATCTCATTTCTTGAGATTGCTCTGCAAAATCCAGATTTAAAATTATCAGAGATCGACATTTTGTCAGAGGATGAGAAGAATAGATTACTTTATGAATTTAACGATACTCAAAGAGATGAGCCAACCCAAAAGATGGTTTATCAATTATTTGAGGAACAGGTGGAAAGAGTTCCTGATGAAATTGCGATTAAGTTAGAAAATCAAACATTAACATATACTGAGTTAAACCAAAAGGCGAACCAGCTAGCCAGAGTTTTAAGAGAGAAAGGTGTAAATTCAGATCAATTAATTGGTATAATGGTTGAACGCTCATTAGAGATGGCAGTTGGCATAATGGCGATTTTGAAAGCGGGTGGCGCATATTTGTCGCTTGATCCTGCTTATCCGGTAGAAAGAATTCGCTATATGTTGGGGGATAGTGGGGTGGGGATGGTGCTGGCCCAGCATCATTTAATGGGACAAATTTTATTTGCAGGTGATTGGATAGACATAGAAGATGAAAAACTCTATAATGGGGATATTTCGAATCTGGAATCAATAAATCAACCCAATGATTTAGCATATCTCATTTATACTTCTGGAACAACAGGTAAGCCTAAAGGGGTAATGATCGAACACAAAAATATGTTCAATACAATCAACTGGAGGAGAAGGGAATATCAATTAAACGAAGATGACCGGGTATTACAATTATTCTCATATTCCTTCGACGGTTTTGTGACTAGTTTCTTCACTCCGATTGTATCAGGAGCGAAAGTTATATTCTTAAAAGAAGACCAGCTTAAAGACCCGATGGTATTGAAGAACTGTATTGTTGCAAATAAAATAACTCACTTTATCTCTGTTCCGTCGCTTTATCGAACTATTTTAGAATGCTTAACGCCAGAGGAGACTAAATCTTTGAAGGTGGTCACACTTGCAGGTGAAAAACTAGACTCAAAATTAGTAAGACTGAGTAAAGAAAAAAATCCTGATTTAGAGATAGTAAATGAATATGGGCCAACTGAGAACAGTGTTACTGCAACGATACAACGTGACCTAGAACAGGATACATTAGTAACCATAGGTAAGCCAATCTCTAACACAAAAGTATATATTCTCGACAAAGAAGATACATTACTACCGATTGGAGTAGCAGGTCAAATATGTTTAGCTGGAAGTGGGATTGGGAGAGGGTATTTGAATCAACAAGAATTGATGGAAGAAAAATTTGTAGTGAATCCATATACCAATGAGAGAATGTATAAAACGGGTGATGTAGGTAGATGGTTATCAGATGGTACTATAGAATTTTTAGGCCGGGTTGATCACCAAGTAAAAGTTAGAGGTTTTAGAATTGAGTTAGGCGAGATTGAAAACCAACTATTAAATCATAATGAAATCAAAGAAGCAGTTGTCATTGTACTAGTTGATAAAAATGAAGAGTCTTATTTAGCTGCATATATATTAAGTGATGAGGATTTATCAGTAGATAAGGTTAAAGATTTTCTTAAAAAAGAGTTACCTGAATATATGATTCCATCATATATTATCAGTTTAGAAGAGATGCCAAAAGCGCCAAATGGAAAGATTGATCGCAAAGCATTGCCAGAACCTTTAGAAAATCTAGAAAATAAAAAAGAATATATAGAACCGACTGATGGTATTGAAAAGAAATTAACAACTATTTGGTCTGAGGTTTTTGGTATTGAAAAAATTAGCATGAGTGATAATTTTAATGATTTAGGAGGGCATTCATTAAGAGCTTTATCACTGATTTCTAAAATTTCTAAAGAATTTGATGTTAAACTACCAATGCGGATGTTTTTCAAAGATCCAACTATAAAAGCTCATGCAGAATATATTAAAAAGGCTAAAAAAGATATTTATAAATCTATAGAATTAGTTATAAAGAATGAATATTATCCAATTTCATCAGCTCAAAAGAGACAGTATATCTTAAATCAAATTAATACTGATAGTGTGACTTATAATACTCCAGGGTTTCTATATATAGAAGGTAATTTTGACCAAACTCGCTTTACTAATACATTTAGAGAATTAATTAAAAGACATGAAGCATTGAGGACTTCCTTTGCATCAAATGAAGAATTGGTTCAAAAAATTCATAGAGATGCAGAGTTTGATGTAAATTATCTAGATTCAGATGAGGCAAAGGTT
>DAOVRZ010000100.1:0-21639 GCA_030627905.1 Halanaerobiales bacterium | reverse complement strand
GAAGTTGGTAAGAATAATACTTCTATTTTATTTGTTTTTACGAAATCCAAAAGTTTTTCAGGACTTTTCCTGATTTCATCATCAATCAGGTGTAATTCTCCTCCTGCAAGAAGTGTTGAAAATATCTCCTGATAACTTACATCAAAGCTTATAGTAGTAAACTGCAGCACCCTTGATTTAAAATTAATATTTGTCTTTGTATATTCAAAGCTGATGAGATTTATAATATTTCGGTGCTCTATCATCACCCCTTTGGGTTTTCCGGTGGAACCTGAAGTATATATGACATAAAGTAAATCTTCAGGTTTGTTTACTACTTCAAGATTCGAACCATCTTCATGGCATGTTGTGCTATCGAGATTATTAATCATATTTCCTGCAAAATTTACCTTTTTGGCCCATATTGGTTGTGTAAGCAATATTTCTGTGTTGCTATCTTCCAACATATATTGTTTTCTTTCTAGTGGATAATCTGGATCAATAGGTAGATAAGCTCCTCCTGACTTCAATATCCCCATTATTGCAATTATCATTTCAAGAGATCGTTCTAGCATGATTGCAACTACTTTATCAGGTTTAACTCCTCTCTGTCTTAGAACTCTGGCAAGTTGGTTAGCCCTGACGTTTAATTCTTGATAGGTTAGGTGTTTTTGCTCAATTACAACAGCTATGTTATCAGGGGTTTTTGTCACTTGTTCTTCAAATAGTTCACATAATGTTTTATCTTTTGGATAATCAACTTCTGTTTTATTGAAATCAAGAAGTATTAGGTGTTTTTCTTCTTCTGTAAGAATATCAATTTCCTCTAGATTAATCTGTGTATTTGCTACTACTATTTTAAGTATCTTTTGAAAATGTGATATCATTCGTTCTATAGTATCTCTTTTAAATAGTTTGGTATTATATTCAAGTGTTAAAATTATTTCTTTATTTACTTCGGAGGCAAAAAATGTTAGATCAAATTTTGATGTTTTATTTTTATAATTATATGGTGTAAGCTTTATATCTTTAATATTTAAATCTCCACTATCCATATTCTGCATTGTAAACATAACATCAAATAGTGGATTTCTACTTAAATCCCTTTGTATATCTAACTTATCTACTAACTCTTCAAATTGATATTCCTGATTTTCATACGCTTTTAATGCATTTTCTCTTACTTCGTTTAGGAATTCTTGATAACTCTTATTTATTTTTGGATTGTTTCTCATTGCAAGAGTATTTACAAACATTCCAATAATTCTATCTAAGTCTGGATGTGGTCTGCCTGCAATTGGACTTCCTACTATTATATCTTCCTGTCCACTATATTTAGATAACAAGATATTTACCCCTGATAAGAGTACCATATACATTGTACTACCTGTCTCTTTGGCGATTCTTTCAAGATTTTTTGTTAATTCCTTATCTAATTTAAAACTGATATTATCTCCTTCAAAACTTTGCATAGTTGGTCTTGAATAATCAATTGGCATGTTTAATACTGGTACTTGCCCATCATTCTGAGCGGAATCACTAAATATATTTACCCAATATTCTTCTTGCTTTTTCATAACATCTGATCTCAATAATTCATTTTGCCATTCTGCATAATCTTTGTATTGAATTCTTAGTTCATCTAATTCTTTACCTTCATAAATCCTTACAAACTCGTTTACAAATATCCCCATAGATGTACCGTCTGATATTATATGGTGCATGTCAAACATGAGTATGTATTTATCTTCTTGTAATTCTATAACACCTACTCTAAATAAAGGAGCTTTATTCAGATCAAATGGTCTTATAAATTCATTTACTACGTCTTCGATAGTTTTATCTGTATTTTTTATAAACTCTACTTTAAACTCTTCTTCAAGGCTTGTGTTCGAATGTATTTTCTGGACTATCTTCTTTTCAACTGTTTCAAATGATGTTCTTAAAGTTTCATGTCTATTAATAAGTTCTAAAAAAGCTTTTTCTACTTTTTCTATATTCAGTAGTCCTTCAACGTTAAGTGCAGATGGCATATTATACCAGGTGCTTTGTAAGTCAAACTGTTGTAGAATGTACAGTCTTTTCTGTGCTGAGGATGCTTCATAGTATTCTTTTCTTTCCACTTTTTCTATTGCTTCATATGCTTTTATTGTTGCATTTTGGATATATTCACCGATTTCCTTTATTGTTGGTGTTTTAAATAATTCGCTTAATGGTACTTCTACATTTAATTCTTTATGCACTTTTGCTATTAATATTGTTGCTTTTAAAGAATGACCTCCTAATTCAAAGAAATTATCGTTAATTCCTATTTGGTCTGTTCCTAAAACCTCTTTCCATATTTTTTCTAATTTTTTCTCTTGCTCATTTCTTGGACCTACATATTCTGTTTCTAGCACTATATTACCCTCTGGTTTTGGTAATGCCTTTCTGTCTACCTTACCATTTGAAGTCAAGGGTATTTTCTCCAATTGCACAAAGTATGATGGTATCATGTATTCTGGTAAGCTCTTTGATAAAAATTCTCTTAATTCCTTTAAAGTAATTTCTTCCATTGTTAATTTCTTTTCTGTCACTACATATGCGCATAAATATTTAATTCCATCTTCATCTTCACTATCTATTACAATCGCATCTTTTATTATCTCAGATTTTAATAACTGACTTTCTATTTCCCCAAGCTCAATTCTATATCCACGTATTTTTACTTGATGATCTATTCTTCCTAAAAATTCAATCCTTCCATCAGAATTCCATCTTGCAAGATCTCCTGTTCTGTAAATCCTGAAACACTCATTTTCAGTGACAAATGGATTTTGGATAAATTTTTCGGCTGTTAATTCGTCTCTATTTAAATAACCACGGGTTACACCATCTCCAGAAACACATAACTCACCTGCAACCCCTATTGGGCATATGTTCTGATATTTGTCTAAAATATATACCTGATAATTCGAAATTGGTTTTCCGATCGGGATATTTGTGATCTTATCAGTTGTACATCTATAATAAGTTGCACAAACTGTAGACTCAGTTGGGCCATAGGTGTTATAGACTTTTGCATATTTTAAGAGTTCTGTGATATGCTCTCCTTTTAATACGTCTCCACCACTGATAAATGTATGAATGGAGTTTAATGGTTCGTTTTTATTAAACTCATTTAACATCAAAGGTGAGCAACTAACTAAAGTTACCTTATTTTCTGTTATTGTCTTCATCAGTGAACGAATATCAACTATCTCTTGATTTTCAGGAAGTACTAGCCTTCCACCAACAGTCAAAATCGGATAGATTTCTTCTACTGATGCATCAAAAGCAAAAGATGCTTGTTGTAATACAATATCATCAGATGTTAGTGTAAATTCCTGTTTAAAAGCATGAATATAAGCAGTAAGATTACACTGTTCAACCATAACACCCTTTGGTTTACCAGTTGATCCTGAAGTATAAATGATATAAGCCAGATTATTAATACTACTAATAGTTTCTAAATTGAGTGAATTGTCGTTAGTATATATCTCTTGATCTGAGATATCTATGATATCTCCGATAAAATCTATTTTTCCTTTTAGATCAATCTCAATTAAAAGTATATCTATTCTACTATCCTCCAGAATATATTGGATTCTATTAAGAGGATATTTCGGATCAATTGGCACATAAGCAGCACCAGATTTTAAAACTCCCAACATGCCAATTACCATTTCCAGTGAACGATTTACCATCAATCCCACTAATTTATCTGCTTTAACACCTTTTGCACCTAGCATACTTGCTAATTGATTTGCTTTCTCGTTCAATTCTAGATATGTTAGTTTTTGATCTTTATAGATGACTGCAATCTTATCTGGAGTTTTTGCTACCTGTTCTTCAAATATCTGATGTATTGTTTTATCTCTTGGATAATCTTCAGCAGTATTATTAAATTCATAAAGAATCTTACCTTTTTCTTCTTCTGTAAGCATTTGTATATCACTTAATTTAATCGTTACTTTTGCAGCTACTACTTTGTATATATTTGTTAAGTGTGGTATCATTCTTTCTACAGTTTCTCTCTTAAATAGCTTGGTGCTGTATTCAAGCTGAAAAATAATTTCTTGATCTGTTTCACTTGCTGAGAATGTTAAATCAAACTTTGATATTTTGTTTTCATAATTATATGGTGTAAGTTTTATATCTTTAATATTTAATTCTCCACTATCCATATTTTGCATCGAAAACATGACATCAAATAATGGATTTCTACTTAAATCTCTTTGTAGCTCTAACTTATCTACTAACTCTTCAAATTGATAATCTTGATTTTCATATGCCTTTAATGCATTATCTCTTACTTCCTGAAGAAATTCTTTATACATCTTTTTTCCTTCTGGGTAATTTCTCATAGCAAGAGTGTTTACAAACATTCCGATGATTTTGTCCAAATCAGCATGAGGTCTACCTGCTATTGGACTTCCTATTATTATGTCTTCTTGTCCACTATATCTGGCTAATAGTATATTTACTCCAGATAAAAGTACCATATACAGTGTACTACCTATTTCTTTTGCGATTCTTTCAAGATTTTTTGTTAATTCCTTATCTAATTTAAAGTTTACACTGTCTCCTGCAAAGTTTTGTATGGTTGGTCTTTGGTAATCAGTTGATATATTTAATACAGGTACTTGCCCATCATTCTGAGTGGGATCATTAAATCTATCTAGCCAATATTCTTCTTGTTTTTTCATAACATCTGATCTTAATAATTTATTCTGCCATTCCGCATAATCTTTATATTGAATTCTTAGTTTATCTAATTCTTGACCTTCATAAAGACTTGCGAACTCGTTTACAAGTATTCCCATCGATACGCCATCTGAAATTATGTGGTGCATATCAAACATGAGTATGTATTTATCTTTTTCTAATTCTATAACACTTACTCTAAACAAAGGCGCTTTGCTTAGATCAAATGTACTTACAAATTCTTTTATTATTTTATCAATATCTTTATCTGATTTTTCTATATATTCTACTCCAAACACTACTGTTTCATTTACTCTTTGTACTATTTTCTCTTCAATTGTTTCAAAAGATGTTCTTAAGGTTTCATGTCTTCTGATAAGTTCATCAAAAACTTTTTCTACTCTTTCTAAATTTAACCTTCCTTCTATTTGCAACATCCCTGGCATATTATAACTTGTACTGCTTAAATCGAACTGCTGGAGCATATACATTCTCTTTTGTGCTGAGGATGCTTCATAATAGTCTGCGGAATCTACTTTTTCTATGGTCTGATATAATGTTTTTGATGCACTTTGAATATAGTTGCTGATTTCTTTTATCGTTGGTGTTTTAAATATTTCTCTTAATGATACTTCTACATTAAATTCTTTGTGTATTTTTCCTATTAATATTGTTGCCTTTAAGGAATGTCCTCCAAGTTCAAAGAAATCATCATTAATTCCGATTTTTTCTATACCTAAAACATCTGACCATATTTCTGATAGCTTTTCTTCTACATTATTAGTAGGCGCAACATACTTTACTCCTGCATCAATGTTATCTTCTGGTTCAGGCAACGCCTTCCTATCAACCTTACCATTCGGGGTAAGTGGGATACTGTCAAGTTTAACAAAATATGAAGGAATCATATAGTCAGGTAATTCTTTAGACAAATGTTCTCTGAGTTCCGCCACTGTAAGTTCGTTATTTCCTACTACATAGGCACATAGGTATTTAATTCTGGAATTTTCTTTGGCCAGAACTACAGACTCTTTTATCGCTTCATGCTTTAAAAGCTGGCTTTCTATCTCTCCAATTTCTATTCTGTATCCTCTTATCTTTACTTGATGATCTATTCTTCCTCTAAACTCTATATTACCATCTGATAGCCATCTTGCTAAATCACCTGTCTTGTAAAGTCTGTGTCCTGTAAACGGATCTGTCATAAATTTCTTCGCTGTAAACTCAGGTCTATTGTAATAACCTCTACCTACACAATCACCAGAAATATAGAGTTCACCTACTACTCCGATTGGTGTAAGATTTATTTTTTCTGTATGCTCATCCATCTTTCCTATATAGAGCTTTGTATTACTTATAGGTTTACCAATCGGTGGTAGCGCAGAGATTTCATTTGTCGGCTCTATTGTATACGTAGATACAACATGTGCTTCTGAAGGACCATAATGATTATGGAGATATACTTCTTTTTCTTTCAAATATTGCTTTAGTTCTTCAGTAATGATAAGCTGCTCTCCAGCTACGATTATATGTTTAATATTTTCAGGAAAGTCTCTCAGATATTCTCCTTCACATGCTATGAACTTAAAGTAGGAAGTTGGTAAGAATAATACTTCTATTTTATTTGTTTTTACGAAATCCAAAAGTTTTTCAGGACTTTTCCTGATTTCATCATCAATCAGGTGTAATTCTCCTCCTGCAAGAAGTGTTGAGAATATTTCTTGATAACTTACATCAAAGCTTATAGTAGTAAACTGTAGCACCTTTGTTTTAAAGTTAATATTTGTCTTTGCATATTCAAAGCTGATGAGATTTATAATATTTCGGTGCTCTATCATCACCCCTTTAGGTTTTCCAGTGGAACCTGAAGTATATATGACATAAAGTAAATCTTCAGGTTTGTTTACTACTTCAAGATTGGAACCATCTTCATGGCATGTCGTGCTATCAAGATTAATCATATCTCCGGCAAAACTTACCCTATCGACCATCTTTAGTTGTGTAAGTAAAATTTCTGTGTTGCTATCTTCCAGCATATATTGTTTTCTTTCTAGTGGATAATCTGGATCAATAGGCAGATATGCTCCTCCTGCTTTCAATATCCCCATAATTGCAACTATCATTTCAAGAGATCGTTCTAACATGATTGCAACTACTTTATCAGGTTTAACTCCTCTCTGTCTTAGAACTCTGGCAAGTTGATTCGACCTGACGTTTAATTCTGGATAGGTTAGATGTTTTTGCTCAAATACAACAGCTATGTTATCAGGGGTTTTTGTCACTTGTTCTTCAAATAGTTCACATAATGTTTTATCTTTTGGATAATCAACTTCTGTTTTATTGAAATCAACAAGTATTAGGTGTTTTTCTTCTTCTGTAAGAATAGCAATTTCCCCTAATTTAATCTGTGTATTTACTACTACTATTTTAAGTATCTTTTTAAAATGTGATATCATTCGCTCTATAGTATCTCTTTTAAATAGCTTGATATTATATTCAAGTCCGAAAATTATTTCTTTATTTACTTCGGAGGCAAAAAATGTTACATCGAATTTTGATGTTTTTTTCTTATAATTATATGATGTAAGCTTTATATCTTTAATATTTAATTCTCCACTATCCATATTTTGCATTGTAAACATAACATCAAATAATGGATTTCTACTTAAATCCCTTTGTAACTCTAACTTATCTACTAACTCTTCAAACTGATACACCTGATTTTCATATGCCTTTAATGCATTTTCTCTTACTTCCTTTAGAAATTCTTTATAAGTCTTATTTATTTTTGGATTGTTTCTCATCGCAAGAGTATTTACAAACATTCCTATAATTTTATCTAAGTCTGGATGTGGTCTGCCTGCAATTGGACTTCCTACTATTATATCTTCCTGACCACTATATTTAGATAACAAGATATTTACCCCTGATAAGAGTACCATATACATTGTACTACCTGTCTCTTTGGCGATTCTTTCAAGATTTTTTGTTAATTCCTTATCTAACTTAAAACTGATACTATCTCCTTCAAAACTTTGCATAGTTGGTCTTGGATAATCAATTGGCATGTTTAATACTGGTACTTGCCCATCATTCTGAGTGGGATCACTAAATCTATTTACCCAATACTCTTCTTGCTTTTTCATAACATCTGATCTCAATAATTCATTCTGCCATTCAGCATAATCTTTGTATTGAATTCTTAGTTCATCCAATTCTTTACCTTCATAAATGCTGACAAACTCGTTCACAAATATCCCCATAGATGTTCCGTCTGATATTATATGGTGCATGTCAAACATGAGTATGTATTTATCTTCTTCTACTATTATCACACTTACTCTAAATAAAGGTGCTTTACTCAAATCAAATGTTCTTGTGAATTCATTTATTACTTCTTCGATAGTTTTGTCTGTTTCTTCTAAGAGTTCTACATTAAATTCTGCTTCTACCTGAGTGAAAGAATTTACTCTTTGGACTATCTTCTCTTCTATTGTTTCAAAGGATGTTCTTAAGGTTTCATGTCTTCTGATAAGTTCATAGAAAGATTTTTTTACTTTTTCTAAATTGAGTCTTCCTTCAACTTCTAGTGCAGACGGCATATTATACCCAATACTTTGTAAGTCAAACTGTTGTAGCATGTACATTCTCTTTTGTGCTGAAGACGCTTCATAATAGTCTGCAGAATCTGCTTTTTCTATTGCTTCATATGCAATTTGGGTTGCACATTGTATATAGTCACTTATTCCTTTTATTGTTTGAGTTCTAAATATTTCGCTTAAAGGCACTTCTACATGTAATTCTTTGAGTATTTTTCCTGTAAGTACGGTTGCCTTTAAAGAATGGCCTCCAAGTTCAAAGAAATTATCGTTAATCCCAACCTTTTCTATTCCTAATATTTCAGTCCAGATTTCTACTAGTTTTTCTTCTGTTTTATTTCTTGGAGCTTCATACTCTGTTCCTAGTGCTATGTTACCTTCAGGTTCTGGAAGGGCCTTTCTATCTATTTTTCCATTCGCATTTAAAGGCATTTTATCTAGTTGTACAAAATATGATGGTATCATGTATTCTGGTAAATTCTTTAACAAATACTCTCTTAGCTCCTTTGGAGTTAACTCTCCTACGGTTACTTCCCTATCTGCTACTATGTATGCACATAAATATTTAGCGTTATTTTTATCTACTCTCGCTATGACAATTGCTTCTTTTACTAATTTATGATTTAATAAATGACTTTCAATTTCTCCTAATTCTATTCTATTACCACGAATTTTAACTTGATTATCTATTCGGCCTAAAAACTCAATACTTCCATCTAGCATCCACCTTGCTAAATCTCCTGTACGATACATTGTTGCACCATGTACTGCAAATGGATTGGTCACAAAACTCTTTTCTGTCAATTCTGGCCGTTTTAGATATCCTCTCGCCAAACTAGCACCTAAAATACTCAGTTCACCTGGAACTCCTATCGGTTGGATATTATTGTGTTTATCGAGTATTAATATCTGTACATTAGAAATCGGTTTACCTATAGGAATGTTATCAAAATTATTATCAACCAGAAAACTTGTACTAACGACTGTATTTTCTGTTGGGCCATAATTGTTTACAATATCATATCTTTGTGGTAGATAATGTTTTAACTTATCACCACCAGCCAATAATTTTCTTAAAGACTTATTCTTAAGAGTCATGAATTCTTCACAAATCTGAGTAGGTAAAAAGCTGATGGTAATCTTATGTCTCTCAAAATATTCATTAAGCTTATGTATATCCAACCTTATCTCATTATCGATAATATGAAGAGAAGCACCAGCAATCATGTATGGGAAGATCTCCCACACAGAAGCATCAAACCCAAATCCAGCATATTTAGTACTCCGATCCACTTCTGTCACACCATAATTTTTATTGTGCCAGGTCACCAAATTTACCAATGATCTGTGTTCCACCATTACCCCTTTAGGCTTCCCTGTCGAACCTGAGGTATAGATAACATATGCGAGGTCAGTAGGTTGACTTTGCATGAGTAAATTAGAACTTTCTTTCTGATATAGGTGTTGATTATCAAGGAAAAGGAGCTGCCCCTCAAATTGGATTTTTTCCTTTAAGTTTACTTGGGTCAACAAGACATTTATCTCACTGTCGTTCAACATATAAGTAATTCTATCTACTGGATAAGTTGGATCAATTGGAAGATATGCTCCTCCGGCCTTCAAGATACCGAAAATTCCTACGATCATTTCAACCGCTGGTTCTACCATTATTCCAACAATCTCTTCTACTCTTACTCCTTTTGTTTGTAAAACTTGTGCAATTTGGTTGGCTCTTTTATTTAATTCACCATAAGTCAACTGTTGGTCGCCATAAACAACAGCGATATTTTCAGGTGTTCTTTCTACCTGTTCTTCAAATAGTTGATGAATCGTTTTATCTAAAGGATACTCTTCTTTAGTCATATTAAACTGCTCTACTAGTTGGATTCTTTCTTCATCAGAAATCATTTTGATCTCACTTAATTTCACTTCAGGATGTCTCACAATCTGCTGAAGAATATTATGATAGTGTTTGGTCATTCTTGTAATTGTGTCCCTTTTAAATAGTGTTGTTCTATATTCGAGAGTAAAATAGGTTCCTTCATCCATTTCCGCTGCACTCAAAGTAAGATCAAATTTTGTAATCTGAGTAGAAGTATTGTAAGGGATTAATCTCAACTCATTAGCAATTATTTCACTATAATTGACATTTTGCAATGTAAACATAGTGTCAAATAGCGGATTTCGACTCAAATTTCTTTCTACGTTTAATTTTTCTACCAATTGTTCAAACTGGTAATTTTGATTTTCAAAAGCTGAAAAAGCGTTCTCTTTTACTTGGTCTAAAAATTGTTCAAATGGTATATTAGCTTTTGAATGATTACGCATAGCTAAAGTGTTTACAAACATTCCAACAATCTGCTCCAAACCATTCTTGGAACGCCCAGCTACTGGTGAACCTACGATGATATCTTCTTGTCCACTATATCTAGACAGTAAAATATTATATGCTGCTAAAAGAACAATATATAAGGTAGCTCCGTGACTTTTTCCTAATTCCTTCAATCCTGTATTGATTTCATCATCTACAAAAAACTGATAGGAATTCCCTGAAAAGTCCATTACAGCTGGTCTTGAATAATCAGTTGGCATATTCAAAATTGAGAATTCATCTTCAAAAGTTTTTAACCAATAAGTTTCCTGTTCTTTAATCTTGTCAGATTTGAAGAATTCATTCTGCCAAATTGTAAAATCCTTATATTGAAGCCTTAGTTCTTCTAAGTTATGACCTTCATAAAGTTTTACAAAATCATTTATTAAAATATTCATTGATTCTCCATCAGAAATGATATGATGCATATCGAGCATCATTAGATGCCGCTGGTCAAATTTCACTACCTTTACTCTGAGTAATGGAACCTTACTCAAATCAAAAGGCTGGATAAATTCCTTGATAAGCTTCTCGATATCATCATCTTTTGCTTCCTGATAACTTACGTTAAAATCTACATCTTGCCAAATCTTTTGCATTGCTTCACCATCTATTAATTCAAATGATGTTCTAAACGAATCATGACGCATGATTACCCTCTCAAATGCACTTTCAAATCGTTTTTGATCAAATTCACCTTCAATAAACATCATTATTGGCATATTATAACTTATATGGTTTCTCTGTAGTTGATTCAGAACAAAGATTCTTTTTTGAGCTGAAGAAACTGGATAGTACTCTTTGTTATTATCACACGCTACCAGATCAATCACTGAGATGTGATCTTTCTCTGAGTCAGTTATAAACTCTGCGATTTTTCTAATCGTTGGTTTTCTAAAAATTTCTCGTAATGGAAGTTCAACATTTAACTCTGCATAAATTTTAGAAACCAAAGATGTAGCTTTTAATGAGTGGCCTCCTAGTTCAAAAAAGTTATCATTGATCCCTACTTTATCAATTCCCAATAGATCTTTCCACATTTCTACTAACTTTTCTTCTAATTCATTTCGTGGAGCTTCGTATTCAGTTCCTACCATAATATTACCTTCAGGCGCAGGAAGTGCTTTTCTGTTAATCTTGCCATTTGCAGTTAATGGCATTTTATCTAATTGTACAAAATATGATGGGATCATATACTCTGGTAAATTTGTTAATAAAAATTCTCTCAATTCCATTATAGTTACTTCCTGATCTGATACTACATAAGCACACAAATATTTAGCTCCATTTTTATCTTCTCTATCTACCACTTTTGCATTTTTGATTGAGTTATAATTTAACAACTGGATTTCGATCTCACCTGGTTCGATTCTATATCCACGTATCTTCACTTGATGGTCGATTCTTCCGATAAATTCGATGTTCCCATCAGGTAATAAGCGCGCCATATCTCCAGTTTTGTACATTTTCTTACCAGAGATAAAAGGGTTCGGTACAAATTTTTCTGCTGTCAAATCTTGTCTGTTTAGATAGCCCTTTGCTAAGCCATCCCCAGATATATATATTTCTCCCACAACACCATTTGGTACAAGATTAGAATATTTGTCCAATATGTAAATATGCATATTTGCTAAAGGCTTACCTATAGGAATATTTCTACCTACAGATGCTGTTTGACCATATTTATATTTAGTTGCGCAAATGGTAGCTTCTGTAGGACCATAGCCATTTAAAATCTGCATATCGTGATTTAAAATCATATATTCTTCTAATACATAATCTTTAATCGGCTCTACACCTACCATCATTTTATTAAGTTTGACCTTTTCCTTTTCTTTACTCAAAAGTTCATAAAGATCTTTTAATATAGTCGGCGGGATATAAGCTAAAGTTATACTTTCATCGATAATAGTTCTTGCTAATTTATGAACATCTAGTATCATTTCATTGTTAAAGAGCACTAAAGAAGCTCCAAAGGTAAGAGGAATAAATAGTTCAGATACACTTGCATCGAAGGAGATATTAGCCAAACTTAGACAGTTATCACCTACCCCTACATTTTTTCCAAAGCTAGTATAATAGCTAAATACAAAATTATTCAAAGCTTTATGGGATATCAAAACCCCTTTTGGCTTTCCAGTTGAGCCAGAGGTATATATGACATAAGCCAAAGCATGAGAATTGTTTATCAAATCTAAGTTTGTGTCTTCTTTCATGTATATTTTGTGATCCTCTAGTGGGATAATTTGTCCTTTAAATAGAAGCTTATTTTTCAAGTATTCATGGGTCAATAGAATATCTGCACCACTGTCTTCCAGCATATATCTAATCCGTTCCTCAGGATAGCTAGAATTGATTGGCAAATACGCACTTCCAGCTTTTAGGATTCCTAATATTCCTACCATCATTTCAAGCGAATGATTTACTAATATTCCTACAATACTGTCTGCATTTACTCCGTTTTCTCTTAAAGTTCTTGCTAATCTGTTTGCTTTTTCATTTAATTCTCTATAGGTCAATTGTTTATCTTCAAATGCTATTGCAATATTATCTAGCCCTTTTTCTACCTGTTCTTCAAATAACTGATGAATTGTTTTATCTCTGGGATAATCTACATCAGTGTTATTAAAATCATTTAAAATCCAATCTTTTTCTTCATCTGTAAGCATATTAATTTCACTTAATTTAGTATCTGTATCAACTACTACTATCTTGAGTATATTTCTAAAATGAGCTATCATTCTTTCAACAGTTGCTCTTTTATATAACCTGGTACTGTATTCAAAATTTAAGATTATTTCATCATCTGCTTCCGTTGCTGATATTGTTAAATCAAATTTGGATGTTTTATAATCGAAATTATATGGTTTTAATTCTAAATTATCAATTCTTAATTCTCCATTATCAAAGTTTTGTGACTGCATATTTTGCAGCACAAACATTACATCAAATAATGGATTTCTACTCATATCCTTACTTAAGGCTAATTTATCTACAAGTTCTTCAAATTGATATTCCTGATGTTCATATGCTTCTAACGCATTTTCTTTTACTTCCAGCAAAAATTCTTCATAAGTCTTATTTCCTTCAGGCTGATTTCTCATTGCAAGAGTGTTTACAAACATTCCGATAATTTTCTCTAAATCTGCATGTGATCTACCAGCGATTGGACTGCCAATTATGATATCTTCTTGCCCACTATATTTAGATAATAGGATATTTATCCCAGATAAAAGTACCATATACATTGTACTGTTTGTCTCTTTTGCTATTCTATTTAGATCTTTTGTCAGTTCTTTATCTAATTTGTAGTTAATACGATCTCCTTCAAAGCTTTGCATTGTTGGTCTTGGATAATCAGTAGGCATATTTAGTACAGGTATCGCGTTATAATGCGCCTCATCCTTGAATCTTTTAATCCAATATTCTTCCTGTTTTTTTATTACCCCGGTTTCAAATAACTTATTCTGCCATGCTGAAAAATCTTTATACTGTATTGGAAGTACAGGTAATTCTTTGCCTTCATACAACTCAATAAATTCCTGTAGTATTATACCCATAGACGAACCATCAGAGATTATGTGATGCAGATCAAAGAGTAATATGCTCTCCTCTGCAAGTTCTACTAATCCCACTCGTAAAAGCGGTGCTTTCTTAAGATCAAAAGGCTGAACAAACTGTTTTAATATTTCAGTAATATCTCCTTTAGTTGCTTTAATAGAAGTTACTTTAAGATCTACTTCTTTATGAACAATCTGTACAATCTGTCCTTCATTTGTTTCAAATGACGTACGCAAGGTTTCATGCCTATTTATCAACTCTTTGAAACTCTGTTCTAACTTTTGTCTATCTAGAGCTCCTTTAACCATTAAAGCCCTTGGTATATTATAACCTGTACTGATCTCTTCCATCTGATCTAAGATGTAAAGTCTCTTCTGCGCAGAGGATGCTGGATAATATTCGTTCTCTTCTATAGGCTGTATAGAACTATAAATGTTTTCTTCTGCATTTTTAATATAATTTGCAAGACTTTTTATAGTAGAATTTGTAAATACCTCTTTTAACGGTACTTCTACATTTAATTCTTTATGGATCTTTGCCACTAAAGAGGCAGCCTTTAATGAATGTCCACCTAAATTAAAGAAATTGTGGCTTATCCCGATACCTTCTTTATCCAATATCTCAGACCAGATTTCTACCAATTTCTCTTCTATTTCATTTTGCGGTGCAACATACTGTACTCCTGAATTATTTAGATCAGGTTCAGGTAGTGCTTTTCTATCAATCTTACCATTAGGAGTAAGGGGCATTTTTTCTAAGATAACAAAATAATTTGGTATCATATAATCAGGCAGTCTCTTTCGGAGATGCTCTCTCAACTTTTCAACCTCTATCTTTTGATCTGTCACCTCTGTGAAGACCTCTGCATAAGCGCAAAGAGATTCTTCTATGGCTACTACTATAGCCTCTTTTACATTTTCAAGTTGTAGTAGCTGATTCTCTATTTCACCCAGTTCTATCCTAACTCCCCTCAGTTTTACCTGATGGTCTACTCTTCCTAAAATCTCTACATCGCCGTTAAAATGTATTCTCCCTAAATCTCCTGTTTTGTAAATTATATCTTGAGAATCATCGTTAAAAGGATTTATAATAAATACTTTATTGGTTAAATCAGAATTATTATAATATCCCGCTGAAATGAAAGGAGTACGTATATATATTTCGCCAATGCTTCCCATCTCACAAATCTGGTTGTCATCATTTAAGATCATAACCTGGGCTCCAGGAATAGGTTTGCCGACAGGAACAGCTACACGGTTTGCATCTTCTTCCTTCACTCTATAAAAAAGTTTCGCCAGTGTTGTTTCTGTAGGCCCATACAGATTCACTAATTCAATCCTATTTCCAAATAGTTGGAAGAATTTATTAATATCATTTCCTCTCAACATCTCTCCTGCTAACAGCATATATTTCAATTTTTTAAAGCAGTCTGGATCTTCTACTTCTGCTATCAAAGCTTTAAAGATAGTTGGAACCATATGTATCAATGTGATATCTTTATCATCAATCCACTCCATGAACCCTTCTGGGTTTAAGATAATTTCCCGATTTTCAGGTATGCAAAGGGTAGCCCCGGAACATAACGGAACAAAAATATCTCTCAAGAATGGATCAAAAGATGGTGATATAATCTGGCTTACTTTGAAGCTTTCATCAACTCCAAACTCTTTAATCTCCCAATCGATAAAATGCTTTAAGCTGATATGTCTTCCCAAAATAGCTTTTGGTTTTCCAGTTGAACCGGAAGTGAAATAGATATAACAGTGTTCATTCGATATCTCTGCAGGAACCAGACATTCTTTCTGTAGATTATCATTAAACTCGAACAGATTTATATTATTTAATTGTCCAGTGTTTGCAGTAGAATTCAGTACCAGAGCATTTAATTTCCTGTTTTCTCCCTCCATCATCCTATTGAGTTTATCCAGCCATTCGTTGCAGGTTATAATCCAATCAGCATCAATCTCATCTACCATCAACTTAATTCTGTTTTCAGGAAACTTAGGATCAATAGGAGCAAATACTCCACCACATTTAATGATCCCAAGTATTGCTTCTACTAGCTCTATACTATTATCAAGTATCACAGGTATATTTTTGTTATCACTAATTTTTGCATTTAAAAAGTTGGCAATCTGATTTGCTCTCTCTTCAAGCCCAATGTAGGAGAGATTCTTATCGCCCTGCTCAATTGCTGTTTTATCAGGTGTATTTAAAGCAATACTTCTTATTTTGCCATGCAAACTTCGAGAATCAACAAATGATTCCAACTCAAAGACTTGAGAGTAAATGTCAAGGTTATTACCACCTGCCATAGATATCTTCTTAATTAAGATTTCTTCATTCTCCAGTACAGTCTGAATAACAGTTTCAAAACTGTTTAGCATATTTTCAACTATATATTCTTCTAGATTATTTTTAAAGACAGCTTTCAAACCAATATTATCTCTACCTTCACTTACGTATAAAGTAAGACCGTACTTAGGCTCTACCTCTTCAAGTTTATAAGGTCTGTCAGTGAGTGCTTGTTCACTCAAATCATTCTTCGACTCTGGCATATAGTTAAAGAGGATAGAAAATAGTGAATCCCTCTTGAAGTTAAATTCTTCTTTCATTTTTGCATATAGATCTTCATATGGGTAATCTTGATATTCCTGAGTCTCCATCCACTCATCTCTTAAGTTATATAAGTACTCAGTGAAAGTTGCATTTTTCTCAATTTTTGTGCGAGTGACCAGAACATTTAAGAAAATACCTATTATATTTTGCAGATCTTCATGTCGTCTGCCTGCCACTGGGATTCCGATACTGATGTCATTCTGATTAATTGTTTTCATTATTAAAACTTCAAAAGTAGCTAACATAAATATGAATTTTGATACTTTATGTCTTATGCAAAACTCGTTTATTTGTTTTGTTAATAATTCGTCCAATTCTGATTGCTTGATTCTTCCATTTGATTGTCTATTAAAAGAGATATTTGTTACAGGTAACTCAGTATAAGTGAAATTATCTAATTTTCTTGTCCAATATTCACTCATTTTCTCCATTATCTTTGAATCCATCAAAGAGTTATGCCACGATGCATAATCTTTATATTGTATCTTCAACTCAGACAATTCTTTACCATCGTACAGACTGTTAAAATCCTTGGTCAGAATATCTATTGATACCCCATCAGAAATAATATGGTGCATATCGAATAGAAGCAGATGTCTGTTAGAGCCAAATTTTATTAGAACAACTCTTAGTAATGGTGCTTTGCTTAGATCAAAAGGTCTTATAAATTCTATTGCCGTCTCTTTTAGTTTATCTTCTTCTATTATTTGATAAATTAAATTAAGATCAACATCATGATGAATCCGCTGCATTAATTCACCATTAACCAGTCTAAAGGATGTTCTGAGAGTTTCGTGTCTATTAACAAGGGCATTTATGGTTTTTTCAAATCTGGCCCGATCAAATTCTCCCTCAAGAATTACTGCTGATGACATGTTATAAGCTAATGATTTTTCCGCAAGCTGCCACATAATATATAGCCTTTTCTGTGAGGATGAAGCAGAATAATATTCCGCTTCTGCAACCGGTTGTATTGAAGAAAAGATGTTTTTTTCAGCTTTTTTAATGTATTGTGCAAGTTCTTTGATTGTAGGATTTATGAAAACCTGACTTAGCGAAACTTCTACATTCAACTTCTTGTGCATTTTTGATAAAAGAACCGTTGCCTTTAAAGAATGTCCTCCAAGTTCAAAGAAGTTATCATTGATGCCTACTTTCTCTTTTCCTAATACCGCTCCTAAAACCTCTTTCCATATATCTACCAACTTTTCTTCTATTTCATTTCGTGGTGCTTCATACTCTACTCCAGTGAATATATTTCCTTCAGGCTTTGGTAATGCTTTTCGATTTATTTTTCCATTTTTATTTAATGGCATTCTTTCTAGTTGTACAAAATATGATGGAATCATATAATCAGGAAGATTCTTTGATAAATACTCTCTTAATTCCTTTGGAGTTAATTCTCTGTGAGATACAACATAAGCACATAAATATTTATTGTCTTCTTCATCTTTTCGATCTATTACTATTGCTTCTTTTATATCTTCATAGCTCAATAAACTGTTCTCAATTTCTCCAAGCTCGATTCTAAAGCCCCTGATCTTTACTTGATGGTCGATTCTTCCTAAGAATTCTATATTTCCATCTGGTAACCATCTTACCAAGTCTCCAGTTCGGTACATTTTTTCTTCAGGACTGAAAGGGTTTTGCACGAACGGATCAAACTTTTCTGCTGTTAAATCTGCTCGATTAAAATATCCTCTTGTTAAGCACTCTCCTGCTATGCACAATTCTCCAGCTACTCCGATTGGAAGGAGTTTATTATCTTCGTTTACAACATAAGCTTTTACATTATTTAATGGTTTTCCTATTGGTACTATGTGTTCATCTTTTAAATCAGCGATGGAGTATCTTGTTACATAGATTGTTGTTTCTGTTGGACCATAAATATTTTCGATTGTTACATTCTTTAATTTGGCGCTACATCTTTTAGCTAATTCTCTTGAGAATGCCTCTCCTGCAACAAATATATAGCGTAAACTATTTATTTTTTCAAAATCCTGTTCCGTGATTCCATCTAAAAATACATTTAGCATGGATGGAACAAAGTTGATATGTGTTACATTGTATTTATGGATCGCTTCTACTATAGCATTTAAATCCTTTTCGCCTCCTGGAGGTAACATGGCAATTTTTCCGTTACCCGTAAGCCAGCCAAATAATTCTGTCACAGACACATCAAAGGTATATGTGGTTTTTAATAGATATGTTCCAGATTCCATTAGTGGATAATCGTTTTGCATATTTGTCAGTATGTTAACAACGCTTTGATGTTCAACTAATACACCTTTTGGTTTTCCTGTTGAACCAGATGTATATATTACATATGCTAAATCTTTCGCTGTATTTATATTCTCTAAGTTTTCTCCATTGGATGAATATGCTTTGTTATCTTCTAAATCTATTACCTCTTCATTAAACATTACTTTCTCAACATGCTTGCTTTGTGTTAGAACAATATTTGTTTGACTATCATTAAGCATATATTGTATTCGATCCTCTGGATACTCTGGAGTTATCGGTAAGTAAGCTCCACCTGCTTTAAGTATTCCGAATATACCCACCAGCATCTCAAGAGAACGGTCTACTAAAATTCCTACAATACTGTTTGATTTTACTCCTTTTTCTCTTAAGGTTCTAGCTAATCTATTTGCTTTCTCATTTAGTTCTCTATAGCTTAGCATCATTTCTCCTGCGCGAGTACGCAATACTACTGCAGTATTGTCTGGTGTATTCTCCACTTTTTCTTCAAATAACTCATGTAATGTTTTGTTTCTGGGGTAATCTGCATAGGTGTTATTAAAATCATATAGAATCTGATCTTTTTCTTCTTTGGTAAGCATCTCTATTTCAGTTAATTTAGGATCTGTATCAACCGTTATTGCTTTGAGTATATTTCTAAAATGAGCTATCATTCTTTCAATGGTTTCTCTTTTATATAGCTTTGTACTGTATTCAAAATTTAAAATTAGTTCATCATCTGTTTCAGTTGCTGATATTGTTAAATCAAATTTAGATGTTCTATGATCAAAATTATATAGTTTTAATTCTAAATTCTCAATTACTAATTCGTTATTATTAAAGTTTTGCGACTGCATATTTTGCATCGTAAACATAACATCAAAGAGTGGATTTCTACTCATATCTCTACTTAAATCTAACTGCTCAACTAACTCTTCAAATTGATAATCTTGATGGTTATATGCTTCTAAAGCATTTTCTTTTACTTGCTTTAAAAATTCTTTATAAGTCTTATTTCCATCTGGATTATTTCTCATGGCAATAGTGTTCACAAACATTCCAATAATTTTCTCTAGATCAGCATGTGGCCTGCCTGCTATTGGACTTCCTACAATTATATCTTCCTGTCCACTATATTTAGACAATAGGATATTGACGCCAGATAAAAGTACCATATACATTGTACTACCTGTCTCTTTTGATAATCTATCTAAATTCTTTATTATTTCTTTATCTATTTTAAAACTGATTCTATCTCCTTCGAAATTTTGTATAGTTGATCTTGGATAATCAGTTGTCATATTTAGTACTGGGACTTCATCATTAAATCTATTGACCCAATATTTTTCTTGTTTTTCCATAACATCTGATCTCAATAATTTATTCTGCCATTTTGCATAATCCTTATATTGAATTCTTAAGCTATCTAATTCTTTACCTTCATAAAGGCTTGCGAATTCGTTTATAAGAATTTCCAAAGATATACCATCTGATATTATATGGTGTATATCAAAGATGAGTATATATTTATCTTCTTCTAATCTTATAACTCCTACTCTAAATAAAGGCGCTTTAGTCAAACCAAATGGTCTGATAAATTTATTTACTGCTTCTTCAATAATTATATCTGCTTTTTCTATATATTCTAAATCTACGGATGTATACGAATTTATTCTCTGGACTATCTTCTCGTCGATTGTTTCAAAAGATGTTCTTAAAGTTTCATGTCTTCTGAGAAGTTCATCAAAGGCTTGTTCTACTCTTTCAACATTTAGCATTCCTTCTACTTCAAACACTCCCGGCATATTATAACTTGTACTGCTTAAATCGAACTGCTGGAGCATATACATTCTCTTCTGTGCAGAAGATGCTTCATAATAGTCTGCAGACTCTACATTTTCTATTTTCTCATAAGCTGTTTGCGCACGCGCGCGTATGATATTTTGAATATATTCGCTAATTCCTTTTATAGTTGGTCTTTTAAATATTTCACTTAATGATACTTCTACATCCAGTTCTTTATGCATTTTAGCTGCCAATATTGTTGCCTTTAAAGAATGGCCTCCAAGCTCGAAGAAGTTATCATTGATGCCTGCCTTTTCTATTCCCAAAATTTCTTTCCACATTTCTACTAACTTTTCTTCTGTTTCATTTCGTGAAGCTTCATATTCAGTTCCTACCATGATGTTACCTTCAGGTTCTGGAATTGCTTTTCGATCAATCTTGCCATTTGCATTTAATGGCATTTCATCTAATTGTACAAACTATGATGGGATCATGTATTCTGGTAAACTTTTTAGTAGGAATTCTCTCACCTCCTTCGGAGTTAATTCCCCTACCTTTATTTCCTTTTCTGATACTACATATGCATACAAATATTTAGCACCATGTTTATCTTCTCTATCTACAACTATAGCCTCTTTGATTGAAGTATAATTCAATAACTGGCTTTCAATTTCTCCAAGTTCGATTCTAAATCCACGAATCTTCACTTGGTGGTCGATTCTTCCTAAAAACTCTATATTTCCATCTGGTAACCATCTT
>DAOVRZ010000153.1:0-8801 GCA_030627905.1 Halanaerobiales bacterium | reverse complement strand
CAGCCTAGATGGTTGCTCGCCCAGCTAAACTGGACTTTGTCGATGGGCTCCAACATTTTGATTTCTCTCCACGTTGCCATCCGCGCTAAGCAACTCCTACCTTTTATTGCTGCCGAACCTTCCCCGGCTAGCTACGAGTACTTTATTCCAGGCACACGATTACTCCATCAATAACCAAAGAATTAGTTTTCTCTTCCTTCAAGCCTTCTTCTAATCGATCTAATGCATTTTTAAGATCATCTAATTTTTCTTTCAATCTATGCTTATTCATTTTTTCATCACACTCCCACTAATTTAAAACAAGCTTTTCCATTACCTGTGCAACTTAATTTTATTATATCGTAAATTTACCAAGAATAAAAGGCAGAATTGTTCTATAATTTCAAGAATACTATCTTACAAGCCTTTCAAATATTCACCAGCGTACAATCGCCCTTATCATATCATCGAGATGGCATCAAATTTCTCCCCATCTTTTTAATAACAATTCTATATTTAGTTTTTCTTTGTCTTTTCCTTTTACATCCAATACAACTTTTCCTTTATCCAACATAACAAGTCTATTTCCATAATCTAAGGCAGTTTTTAAATTATGTGTTATCATAACAGCAGTTAATTTATTCTTTTCAACTATATTCTTAGTCTTCTCCATAATTATTTGAGAAGTTTTAGGATCTAATGCTGATGTATGTTCATCTAATAACAATAATTCTGGAGTTTTTAATGTAGCCATAATCAAAGAAATTGCCTGTCTTTGCCCCCCTGACAAAAACCCTACTTCCGTATTTAACTGTTCTTCCAGGCCTAATTCTAACTCTTTTAATACTTTGATGTAATAACCTTTTCTCTTCTTATTTAATCCTAATGAAAGTCCATATTTATTTCCTTTATTATCTGCCATAGATAAATTTTCAAATACAGTCATATTAGATGATGTTCCCATCGCAGGATCTTGGTACACATTTGATATAAATCTTTTTCTTTTAAAGGAACTGAGTCTTTCAATGTTATCATTATTAATTAATATTTCACCTTTATCTATTTCTATGTCACCAGTTAAAATCTTTAATAAAGTAGATTTTCCAGCTCCATTACTTCCTACTATTACGACAAATTCTCCCTTTTCAATCACTAAATTTAATTTATCAAATATAATCTTTTCTCCATCTATCACATTAAATTTCTTTACTACTTCTTTTAATTCTATCATTTGATCACACCTCTGATATTTTAAGTCAACATTTTTTTGATATGATGTTTTTTACTATCTATGATTAATATCCCAAGTAATATTAATGCAGTGATTAATTTTAGATCACTTGCTGTAAGACCCATTTTTAATGATAAAGCAATAATTAATCTATAAATAATGCTTCCTACTATAACTTTTGTTGATAATGTGATATATTTATTTTTTTTTAGAATTTGTTCACCTAATATAATAGAAACAAGCCCTGTAACTAATATACCTGTCCCCATTCCTACATCAGCAAATCCCTGGTACTGAGCTAAAATGCCTCCCGATAATGAAACAAGTCCATTTGCTATCATAAGTCCGATTATTTTATATTTCTTATCATCAAGTCCAAGAGAATTAACTAGAACAGGATTATTGCCCAAAGATTTTAATATATATCCCAATTTTGTCTTCAACAAATAATCAACTACTAACTTGCACACAATCAATAATATTAATATAATCACTAAAGCTGAATAGTTACTTTTGAATAAATGATTCTGATTAAAAATATGAATATTTGCCTTTCCCATTATTCGTAAATTTACACTATATAAAGCTATCATTACGATTATTCCAGACAATAAATTTGTAATATCAAATTTAGTATGAATATATCCAGTAAAAAACCCTGAAATAAGTCCTGCTAATAAAGCCATCAACAATGCTATACTTGGAGAATATCCATTTACTAAAAGTGTACAAGCGACAGCAGCTCCTAAAGGAAAGCTACCATCAACAGATAAATCAGGAAAGTTTAAGATTTTATAAGATATACTAACACCTATCGCCATTATTCCAAATATTAATCCCTGTTCAAGAATAGATACTATATTCATTTTCCTCACCCTTATCTAAATATTGCTCTTTCTTTTATCTCATCAGGTAATATTATTTTATATTCTTTAGCTACTTCTTTATTTATAATAAGTTCTGTTTCTTTTAATGTCTCAAATGAAATATTAGAAATGTCTTCCCCATTTAATATTTTTACAATCATAGTACCAGTTTGATATCCAACTTTGTAATTATTTATACCTTCAGTTGCCAATGCACCCTGTTTTACAAAATCATCAACAGCTCCAATTATGGGTACATTCTGTTCATTAGCTTTTTTTACAATCAAAGGATACGATGAGGCTAATGTATTATCTACATGTGTATATAATACATCTGCATTTTCAAGGACTTTATCTAATGCTAATGCCATTTCATTGATATTACTAATAGATGCAATTTCAAGCTTTAAACCTAAATTTGTTACTTCTTCTTTAATAATATTTACCTGAATTTCAGAATTCAATTCACTTGAATTATAGATTACCCCTACTCTTTTCGCATTTGGAATAAGTGTTTGTAATAATTCCAAATGATTTTTAATAGGAGTCATATCACTTACACCAGTAATATTTTTTCCTATCAATCCAGCACTCTCCGGATCTGTAACTCCAGAAAAAACTATCGGGATATCTTTTAAATTATTAAATGCTGCTTGTGCACTGGGAGTAGTAATAGCTATAACTAAATCTTTTGTATCAAAAGATTTAGCAATCAATTGTGTATTTTCAATATTTCCTTGAGCATTTTTAAACTCCAACTTTATCTTTTCGCCTTCTTTATAACCATTCTCATTTAAAGCATCAACAATACCCTGTCGTATTTCATCTAATGAAGGATGATCTACTATTTGAGTCATGCCAATTTGAATCAATTCTTTAGAATCATCTTTTTGTTGACAGCCGGTTAAAATAATTAACACTGAAATTATTAATATACTTAATTTTTGTACTGTAAGTTTCATAATATACCTCCATATTTCGTTATGATTTTCAAATTATTAGTTTTAGTAAATTTTAATCTATATATTAAACTTCATATGAAACCAGTTACCATAAAGTCTCCTCCTTTTCCTTATAAACTTTTTATAAAATAAAAAAGCCCTCTATACACTTACTAAGTGCATAGAGGGCGAATATATCGCGATGCCACCTCTTTTAAAGGTAAAACAAAAATACCTTTATCTCTCTTTTCGAATACAGGAATTTTCATCCGATATTCTATCTCTATAACGGGAGAAACCGTGTCACCTACTATTATTTCAGTTTCCACTCATGAGTCCATTCAGTTTATTTCATAATATCAAACTCTCACCGATGTTTGATTCTCTGTAAATATTCTATAAACCTACTAATCTCAATCAACGCTTTATATATTATTTTTTTATTTCCCCTATTATATAATTTACTTTTTAAATTGTCAAGATGGTTTACATATAATTTATCTTTTAAAGTATGGTAAACAGTGTATCTCTTTTATTATTATTAGAGAATACACCATTTATATTTTACTTAGTTATCTGAACATGATATAAATGACGACTTCGTCTATTAACATCCCATTTTTCATAATATAGTGCTTCATCATAACGATATTTAAATAGTGATAATTGATCCTCTTTTATAAACTCTGGTTTAAGATCTTATAATGCTTCCACTTTTTTCTGCCAATGCTCTTCTTTATTTTTAATAAAATCAAAAGTTTTAAAAGTTAAATTGTGCTTTTTAAAAATAATTTTACCATATATTTTGCTATTTATTGAATATATCCTTTTTACTTTTCCACCCTTTTAATATATAATATAAACAGGGTAAAATAGATATACTATCTGTATAAGGCATTTTCAGTATTAGGTATGAACAAGAATATGTTATTGACAAAAACAAAATCTAAATATATAATTAAAGAAGTTTTTTGTTATCAAACAAATCCAAATTATTCATAAAATCAAAAAATGATTAATCCACACAAAGGAGATTACTATGACAACTTCATTTGAACAGTTAGAGTTAAATTCAAATTTAATAAAAGGTTTATCAAAGCAAGATATAAAGGAACCCACAGATATTCAAATAAAAGCAATACCTTTAGCATTAGAAAATAAAGATATAATCGGTCAATCTATAACTGGAAGTGGAAAAACGTTAGCCTATTTACTACCTATATTCCAAAAGATCGATAGTACTAAAAAAGAACTTCAAACTATTATATTAGCTCCTACCCATGAACTAGTTATACAAATTGAGAAACAAATAAAACTTTTGTCACAAAATTCAGAAGTACCTATAACTTCTACTACTATAATAGGGCAGGCTAATATAAATAGGCAAATTGAGAAACTAAAAGAAAAGCCTCATATAATTGTAGGGTCAACAGGAAGAATATTAGAGCTTATAAAAAAGAAAAAGATACGTCCACATACAGTTAAAACTATTGTTATAGATGAAGGTGATAGACTGCTTGATGAAAACAATTTTGCTGGGGTTAAAGATATTATAAAAACTACACTTAGAGATAGACAGTTAATGGTTTTTTCGGCCACTATAGACGAGAAAACTATTACTACAGCTAAGAATTTAATGAAAAATGCAGAAGTTATAAAAATTGAAGAAAAACCAGTTAATCCAAATATTACTCATATGTATTTTATTGCAGAACAACGAGATAAAATTGAAGTTTTAAGAAAATTGGTAGCTTCCATAGAACCAAAAAAAGCCATTGTATTTATAAACAAAAATGAAATAATCCAACTAACTACGGCCAAACTTCAATACCACCATATTAAAGCATTCGGTATATATGGTAATGCATCAAAAGAGGAACGCAAAAAAGCGATAGATGGTTTTAAAAGCGGAAAAATTCAACTTTTAATAGCTTCTGATATAGCTGCAAGAGGTCTAGATTTAAAGGACGTAACTCATATATTTAATTTAGATTTGCCTGAAGATCCAAAAAACTATTTACATAGAGTAGGTAGAACCGGAAGAACTGGAAAATTAGGTACTGCTCTTTCTATAGTTTCAAAAAGAGAAATATCATTAATTAAAAGATATGAAAAAGATTTTAAAATAAAAATTGAAGCAAAAGAAATATATAAAGGAACCATCGTAGACCCAATGATGGGTAAACGAACAGTTGCTAAGAAGAAATCTAAATTTTAAATTTCAAAAAAACAAAAAGATACTAATATATAATTATATTCTAGTATCTTTTTTATATTTTTTTTAATCTTTGAAATTACCAATAAAAGTAATATTTCCTCTTGATTACACTGTACAATTTCATTGAATGAGTTTTCAAGATGTAAAAGCAACCACAATTCAAAGCATGGATTTGTTACTGCAAGAATATTATTTTGACCTGCCAAATTCACATATTCAATATATTTGTCAATTCCTTCAAAATATTTTACCTCTGTATGAATATCCTTAAAGGTTCAATTACTATATCCTCATTAGCATTCACCATCCTCAAAAGAGAATTTTTTGAAGATTGGAATAGCACCATAGCGCCCTTCTAAGTATGCCTTACTTAATTTTTTATCATACCTCTCATTAAATCTATCTAGTGAATAGAGATGAGAAGTATTATTTTTATTCCTTTCCACAAACCATATTTCATCTCTTCTCAATAGTTCTTGAGTCATAATAGTAGATTCATGTGTAGTAAATATTAATTGAACATTATTACTAATTAGCAATTCATAGAATAATTCGATAAACCTATAAGTAAGTTTTGGATGTAAGCTACGCTCCATTTCATCAACAATATAGATTTTATTTTTTTCATTACTTATTAAAATGTCGAGTAGATCAAATAATCTCCTTGTACCATCAGATTCTTCCGAAAACTCAAAATCTCCAAATACACTACCATGTTCTAGCATTATCGTCGTAATAACTATTTCTCCATCTTTTTTTCCTTTGAAATTGAAAAATACATCATTACTACGCATAGACATAACCACTTCTTCCACATCATCGTCCGCTTCTTCAAGTTTGTTTTTGAATGACTCCAAAATGCCATTTGCAAGTTCAGACGGTATTTTTTTCCTAAATTCAACTGGAGTAATCTCATGAACTTTTACTTTTGAAATACCTATATCAAAAGCTTCAATTATTTCATCAATTTTCATACTACAGTTATCTCCATAAAAATATTCAAATGTTGTAATCGGCTGATCAGGCAATATTGTTATCAAATCATCATCAAACCACTCATAAACGTCTTTAAAAAACGAAAGCTTAGATTCACTAGTAATTTTCTTATCTCGATTCATTTTTGTGATAAACAAAGATTTTTTATTTTCTTCAAAGTCTAACTTATAAACTTTAAACCTCATTTCATCAATCTCGCCAAGTTTTATATCTGATCCCAATTCTAAGCGATTAATTTGTGACTCTCTTTCAAATAACATCTTTTCCTTGTCTTTATGAGGGATCAACTCGTACAACCATTCCGCTAGTACTAATTGATTATGTAAATCTAAACTAAATCCATATGCATAATATTTATTATTTTTATATAGCTCAAATTCAAATTTAGTAGCTTTTTTTTCATTACCCTTTTGAGCCCTACAATACTTTTTAGTAGAATTTATAGGCAATTTCTTAGTAACAACAAATTTTGCAAATCTAATTGCTTCAACTAGATTAGATTTACCAGACGCATTTGCTCCATATATAGTTGCAGTTCTTAATAACGAAACTTTCTCATGTGAAATTATATGTTCCTTCTTACTCCTAATTCTCTTAGCTGGCAACATTGTTAATTCTTGTTTTTTGTCAAATGATAAAAAATTTTCAACACTAAATCTTATTAACATTCCCTTCATCCCTTTAAAGAGTATTTTTCTCTTAAATACAGTCCTTATTACTATTATACGCACTTTACGTATTAATATCAATACTAAATACGATTTTTTCTCTTTTTCTAATGAAAATTGTCATACTGATTAAATAGGTGTACTGATATATAACCTGTATTCCTAGAATTTTATAACAATGAATATCAAAAAACCCTTTAATTTCAATAGTTTTTTGATATTAAAGGGTTTACTTTTACCTCGTTCCTTGGTATAATTATACCAAAGAATGAGGTGCTTATATGTCGATTGTACATTTGAAGAATAGAAAGAATGGTGTTACGTATGTTTATGAATCAACTGGTTATTGGGACAAAGAAAAACAACAAGCAAGGAATCATAGAAAATGCATAGGTAAGCTAGATGATGAAACCGGTGAAATTATTTATTCTAAAAAATACTTAGAGTCTAAGGAACTTGAAACAATTAAGGAAGGTTCTGTACCATCAGTTAAATGCAAACGTAGTTTTTATGGTGCAACATATCTATTTGATCAAATTAGTGAGAAGTTAGGTATTACACGGGATCTTAAGGTATGTTTCCCTGATACATATAAGCAAATTCTATCATTAGCTTACTATTTAGTAATGGAAGATCGTAATCCCATGAGCCGATTTCCAAAATGGGCACGTACTCATGCCCACCCTTGTGGGAAAGACATTCCATCACAAAGGAGTAGTGAGTTATTAGGAGCTATTAACGAACATGGCAAGCAAAATTTCTTTCGCCTGCAGAGCCAAAAGAGACTAGAAGAAGAGTATTTAGCATATGATACTACTTCTATTTCATCATATTCAAAATCTCTAAAGCAAGTAAAGTATGGATTGAATAAGGATCACGACCCATTACCACAGATTAATCTAGCCTTGTTATTTGGTGAAAAATCAAGATTACCTGTGTACTATCGGAAGCTACCAGGGAATATTTCAGATGTTAAAACCATAACAAATATGTTGGCAGATATAGACTTTCTTCAATTGAAAAAGGTTAAGTTAGTAATGGATCGAGGGTTTTATAGTAAATCCAATATAGATGCTTTATATCAGAAACATCATAAGTTTTTAATCGCTGCAAAGACGTCGTTAAAAATTGTAAAATTGAAACTTGATGAAGTACGTGGCAAAATGGCTACACGCCCCTTCCATAGTTCAAAATATAGCATTTATTACACAACATTTACTACAGACTGGAATTATACTGAAACTAAGAAACGAAGTGGTGAAGTCATTAATGAAAAAAGACGTATCTATCTTCACATCTTTTATAATGAACAAAGAGCAACTGATGATAAATCTGAATTTAATCGTCTGTTAGATACTCTGGAATATGAGCTTTTATCAGGAAAAAGAAATCCGAAGAATGAGAAGCTCTATACTAAATATTATGAAATCAAAGAAACTCCTGCAAGAGGGGTGACTCTTACACCAAAACAAGATGCAATTGATGAACGAACTAAAAATTATGGATACTTTGCACTGTTATCGAATGGTATAAAAGATCCACTAGAAGCTTTAGATATTTATCGAAGTAAGGATGTAATAGAAAAAGCTTTTGACAACTTAAAAGAACGGCTAAATATGCGCAGAACATCAGTATCGTCGGACAAAAATCTTGATGGTAAATTATTTATTCAATTCATCGGATTAATTTATCTATCATATATAAAAAAAGCTATGGGAGATCATAATTTATATAAAGAATATACAATGCAAGGGCTACTTGATGAACTTGACATTATCGAGTTGTTTAAACAACCTGGAAAGAAATCTAGAGTTGGAGAAATTACGAAGAAACAACAAACACTTTTTGAGTGTCTAGGTGTTGAAGTCCCTACCTAGGTATAATTTCACGGGAATGTAGGAT
>DAOVRZ010000060.1:0-33179 GCA_030627905.1 Halanaerobiales bacterium | reverse complement strand
TGATAACTTCCTTTATGATAAGTTTTTAGTTTATCTCCTCCAGCTAGAAGATAGCGTAGTGAGTTATTTTCTAATTCCACGAATTTTTCTGCAACTTGAGTAGGTAGAAAACTTATCGTAATCTGATTAATTTCATAATAATTGTTCAATTTCTTTAAGTTAAGTCGAATCTCTTCAAAGATAATATGCAACTCTCCTCCATCAATCAATAGTGGGAAGATTTCAATTATAGAAGCATCAAAGCCAACTCCAGCGTATTTAGTGCCACGATCATCTGAAGTTATTTCGTAATAATGGTTGATCCAGTTGCATAGATTAATCAAGGATTTATGTTCTACCATAACTCCTTTTGGTTTACCTGTTGAACCGGAAGTATAGATTACATATGCAAGATCATTTGGTTTATTTATATTTTCTAAATTTGAGCTATTTAAATCATTTACGTTTAAGGTATCATCAACAATGATCAATTCTCCAGTAAATTTAACTTTATGAGCCAAATGATTTTGAGTTAATAAGATCCGGCTGTTCGAGTCCGAAAGCATAAACTCTATTCGGCTCACAGGGTAAGTTGGATCGATTGGTAGATATGCAGCACCCGATTTCAATATTGCAAAAATCGAAACTATCATAGCTATAGAAGGCTCCATTAAGATTCCAATGATCTCTTCAGGGCCAGCTCCCCTTTCATCCCTCAACCCCCTCGCCACCACATTAGCTCTCTCATTCAAGTTAGCATAGCTAATCTTCTCATCCTCAAACACCACCGCCACCTTATCTGGATACCGTTCAACCACTTCCTCAAAGATCTCATGTATAACCCTATCTTCCAGGTAATCAACAGCAGTATCATTAAACTCATAGAGAATCTGTTCCCTCTCATCACCTGTAATCATCTCAAAGTCAGCAATCTTCTTAACTGGATCTGCAACAATCTCAGTCAGTATATTCACAAAATGCCTAGCCATCCTATCAATTGTTTCACGCTTAAACAACTTCGTACAATACTCCAAATTAAACTGAATTCTATCCTCAAATTCTGACCCAGTTAAAGTTAAATCAAATTTAGATGTCTGATTCTCAAATTTATAAGGAGTGAATGTTAAATCATTTAACTGTACAGCTGCTGAATCCAGATTTTGTAGCACAAACATGACATCAAAGAGAGGATTCCGACTTAAATCCCTTGGCACTAAATTTTTCTCCTCAAGCTTTTCAATCAACATCTCAAATTGATAATCCTGATTTTCAAAGGCTTTGAGAGCATTTTCCTTTACTTCAGAGAAAAATTCCACAAAAGACTTATCACTTTCAGGAGCATTCCGCATAGCTAAAGTATTAACAAACATCCCAACCATGTTCGCTAAATCTGGATGAGATCTACCTGCAATTGGTGAACCAACAATAATATCTTCCTGACCAGCATACTTAGCTAAAAGCAGATTAAATGCCGCCAGAAGAATCATATACAAAGTTCCACCATGATAGGACGTAAACTCATTAACCTGTCTTGCTAGAGCATCACCGATGCTAAACTTTACAGTATCTCCTACAAAACTCAAAATTGCTGGCCTTTGATAATCTGTTGGAAGTTGTAAAACAGGAAGTTGTTCACCATCTTTAATAAAGTGATCAAGCCAATATTTCTCCTGTTTTTTTATTTCATCAGAAATCAAGAATTTATTCTGCCATACAGCAAAGTCCTTATACTGTCTCTTAAGCTCAGGCAATTCTTCGCCATCCATAAATTTGATTAAGTCACTGATAAGTATATTCATGGACACCCCATCAGCAATAATATGATGCATATCATATAAGAGATAATTGTGCTCATTCGTCTCAATTAAACCTACCCTTAATAAAGGAGCTTTAGTTAAATCAAATAGTCTAACAAACCCCTTGACGATCTCTTTTATTTCTTCTGCCTCACCCCGCAGATCGTCCAATTTAAGCAAAACAATCTCAAATTCCACATCTTCATGGATTATTTGCTTGGGATTACCTTCAATCACCTTAAATGATGTACGCAGAACTTCATGTCTTAAGATTAACTTTTTGAATGCATCTTCCAACCTTGCGATATCTAGATCACCATCAATAATCATAACTCCAGGCATGTTATAACTGATTCCTATTCCCTCAAACTGATTGATGAGGAATACTCTCTTCTGAGCTGATGATAGAGGGAATATATTATCTTCAGAAGCCAGATCAATTTCTGAATAGATACTCTTTTCTAACCCACCAATATATTCTGCCAGTTTGCTGATGGTTGGATTCTTAAAGATATCACCTAATAAAATCTCTACACTTAAATTTTTATATATCTTAGAAACTACATTGATTGCTTTTAATGATTGCCCACCCAATTCGAAGAAATTATCATTGATTCCAACCTGCTTAACATCCAGAACATCTGCCCAGATCTCTGCCAATATCTTTTCTATATCATTTCGTGGTGCTGCATATTCTGTCTCTGATTTTATCAATGTATCAAGTTTTAACAATTCTTTTCGATCAATCTTACCATTAGGTGTCAATGGGATTTTATCTACTTTCACAAAATATACTGGAATCATATAATCTGGCAGAGTTTTTAAAAGATTTTCTCTTATATCAGATATGACCAGTTCAGAATCAGACACAAGATATCCGACTAAATATCTATTACCAGTTTTGTCTTGTTTATCTAAAACAACTGCTTCCTTTATTCTATCATCATTCAATAACTGGCTTTCAATCTCTCCCAATTCAATCCTATATCCACGAATCTTCACCTGATGATCAATTCTACCTGAAAACTCTATATTACCATCAGGACACCATCTGCCTAAATCACCTGTATGATACATCACATCGGTAGTATAAGGATTTTTGGTGAACTTTTCATCAGTTAACTCCGGTCTGTTCAAATAACCTCTAGCAAGACCATTTCCAGAAAGACATATTTCTCCTGGAACTCCTTGTGGGACTAATTGATTATATTTATCAAGTATATAAACTCGTGTATTAGAAATTGGTTTACCAATGGTCACATTTGAGTCAGTATTTACATCCCTACATATAGTTGAAACTATACTATTTTCTGTTGGCCCATATTCATTGACCATTTCTAAAGAACTTTTTAAATCTTTACTCTTTTTAACTAATTTTGAGCTGATCTTTTCTCCGCCCAAAATAACAACTTTTAGTGATTGTACATCTTCATCTGTTAAACAATCCAATACACTCATATATAACGAAGGGACAAAATTTACATGTGTTATCTCTTCTTTTTTTATATATTGTTTGATAATCAATGGATTTTTCACTTCTTCATCTTTTGCCAATACAACCCGTACACCACTCACAAGTGGTCCGAATAGAGCTATTACAAAAGCATCAAAACCTATTGAAAATAACTGAAATGTACTATCTGTATGATCTAAATTATATTCATCTTTATACCATTGAAGAGTATTTGTAATATTACGATGTTCGATCATAATCCCTTTTGGCTTACCAGTTGTTCCAGAGGTATAGATTATGTATGCCAGATCACTAGGGTTATTTATAGATTCTATATTAGAACAATCTAAGCTGTAGTTTTTTTCTTCATCAAGGATAATCTTTTCTACATCTGTTTGAATATTATTTGTCAACTCTTTCTGAGTCAGCAAAATTTCTGCTCCGCTATCTTCAAGCATATATTCAATTCTTTCCTGTGGATATGATGAATCAATCGGTAAATAAGCACCACCAGCCTTTAGAATACCGAGCATGCCAATTACCAGTTCAAAAGAACGCTTCATCATGATAGCTACTACAGTATTCGACCCAACTCCTTTTTGCAGAAGCAGTCTTGCTACCTGATTAGCCTTTTCATTTAACTCTCCATAGCTTAGACTCTTCTTATCATAAACCAGCGCAATATGATCAGCATTTTTTTCACTAATCTCTTCAAACAATTTATGCATAGTTATATCTGTTGGATATTTCACAGCCGTATCGTTGAAACCATATAAGAATTGCTCTTTTTCTTCATTTGAAATCATCTGGAATTCTTTGATCTGATAGTCTGGATTCTCTACGACCTCATTAATTAAATTAACAAAATGTCTGGTTATTCTCTTTATCGTCTCTTCTTTAAATAACTTTGTCTTATATTCCAGATCAAAATGTAATTCTTTCTCACTTTCAAATGCATTAAGAGTAAGATCAAATTTAGCCACTTGATTTCCTATGCTATAGTTAGAAAGCTTTAAATCAGGAAAATCAACCCCAGATGTCATCTGATTTTGTAAGGCAAACATTACATCAAACAATGGATTCCTGCTTAAATCCCTCTCAAGATTCAATCTTTCAACCAACATCTCAAACTGATAATCTTGATTTTCATATGCCATAAGTGCATTTACTTTAATCTCCCGTAAGAAGTCAACAAAGGTCTTATCTTGCTTAGGAGCATTTCTCATTACTAGAGTATTTACAAACATGCCTATCACAGATTCCAAGTCTGGATGAGTTCTACCTGCAATCGGTGTTCCTATGATCATATCTTCCTGACCAGAGTATTTAGCTAAAAGAATGTTAAAGACTCCTAATAAGACCATATACAAAGTCGCACCATTTGAACTCGCTAAATTGTTGAGCTTCTTTGTTAGTTCTTTATCAATATCAAAATGAATGGCATTACCTTGATAATCCATTAATTTAGGTCTTGGATGATCTATTGGTAGATTTAAGACTGGAATTTCTCTATCGTTAAATAAATCTAACCAGTATTTTTCCTGTTTATTGATCAAACCAGACTTTATTAAATCATTTTGCCAGACCGCAAAATCTCTATACTGAATGGGTAATTCAAGTAACTCATATCCCATGTATAGATTTAAAAAGTCCTTAATTATAATCTCCATTGACACACCATCTGAGATAATATGGTGCATATCGAAGATCATCAAATATCTATCACCAACTTCTACTAACTCAACTCTGAGTAATGGTGCTTTCCTTAAATCAAATGGTTGAACAAATTCTTCTACAATTCTTTCTAAATCACTTATATCTACCTTTCGATGAGTTATTTTAAATTCAACGCTCTCATGAATTCTCTGGACATACTCACCTTCTACCAATTCAAAAGATGTCCTTAATGATTCATGTCTTTCTACTAATGCAGAAAAAGTAACTTCAAAACGTGCTATATCCATTTCACCTTCAATAAAGAAAGCTCCAGGCAAGTTGTAATTTCTGCTTTTTGAGTCCAATTGATGTAAGATAAACATTCTTTTTTGAGCAGATGATGTTGGGTAGTTCATTACAGGATAATATTCTCTATCTAGCACTCTTTGAATAGATTTATAAGCGACCTTTTTATTATCTTTGATATATTGAGAGATTTGGCTAATTGTTGGATTTTTAAAGAACTCTTTTAATGGAAGATTTATGTTCATATCTTTATATACTCTGGCGATAATATTGATTGCCCTTAAAGAATGACCACCTATTTCAAAGAAATTATCATAAACACCTATCTTCTCTATGTCTAAAATTTCTGACCAGATTTTTGCCAGTTTTTCTTGCACTTCATTTGAAGGTGCAACAAACTCTGTACCACGTTTGATATTACTTTCAGCGATATCAGGCAATGCTTTGATATTTACTTTACCATTTGCTGTTAGTGGCAATTGATCTAATTTCACAAAATGAGCTGGGATCATATATTCTGGTAAATTCTCCGATAAATATTTTCTTATATCAGTAACAGATATCTCTGCATTTTCTACGATATATGCCGCTAGATAATTATTACCTTTTTGATCCTCGCGAGGAACAACTGCAACTTCCTTTATTGATGGATGTTTGAACAATTGGCCCTCAATCTCACCAAGCTCAATTCTATATCCTCTTATCTTAATTTGATGATCAATTCTTCCTAAAAATTCAATAGTTCTATCTGTATTCCATCTAGCCATATCGCCTGTTCGATACAATTTGATCCCACTATCATCTCCAGTAATAGTAGCATATGGATTTGAACCAAACTTCTCTACCGTTAGTTCTGGTCTATTCCAATAACCTCTACCTACATTTCTTCCACCAATCACAAGTTCTCCTGGAACACCTATTGGGGTTGGTTTTTGATTCTTATCCAGTATATAAATCTGTACATTGCTAATTGGTCTTCCGATAGAAGGTAAAGTTGGAATATCTTCAAATGGATTCATCGTTAACGTAGTAACTACATGGGTTTCTGATGGACCATAATGGTTATGCAGATATACATGATTTTCTTTAAGATATTCTCTAAGTCCATCACTCACAACCATCTGCTCACCAGCACCAATGATATGTCTAACAGATTTAGGCAAGATATCACTATATTCATCTTCACTAAAGATAAACTTAAGCAATGCTGCAGGGAAGAAGAGTACTTCAATGTTTTGCTCTTCTATATATTCAAGTAACTGCGAAATATTATTTCTCATTGATTGACTAATAAGATATAGTTCTCCTCCTGCCAGTAAAGTAGAGAATATCTCCTGGAATGATACATCAAAACTAATAGATGCAAATTGCAAAACTTTAGTACTATAATTGACATTTGTTTTCGCATATTCATACTGAATCAGATTAGATACATTTTGATGTTCAATCATAACCCCTTTTGGCTTGCCAGTCGAGCCTGAAGTATAAATAAGATAAATTAGATCATCTACTTCATTTATATTACTTAAATTAGTTTCCTCTCCGCTAAAGATCGTTTGATCTGTAATGTCAATAACTAATCCCGTAAAATCTACATTGCTTATCAGATGATTTTGGGTTAATAAAATCTGAGTATTGCTATCAACTAACATAAATTCAATCCGCTCTTTTGGATAATCAGGATCAATTGGTAAATATGCTCCACCAGCTTTTAAGATGGCTAAAATGCCGATAATCATTTCTGGTGAACGATCTACCATCATACCTACTATCTGATCTCTTTTGACCCCATTCATTCTTAAATAATGGGCCAGCTTATTTGTCTTTTCGTTCAGTTCTCGATAGGTTAATTGATCATCTTCAAATACTACAGCAACTTGATCAGCACTTCTTTCTACCTGTTCTTCGAATAATTGATGAATAGACTTATCAAAGGTAAACTTTTCGGCAGTATCATTGAAATCTACTAATAATTTTTTTCTCTCTTCATCTGTACTCATCTCAATCTCACTAATCTTTACCTCCGGGTTAGAAACGAGTGCTTGAAGAATTCTTTTAAAATGTTTCGTTAATCGAGTTATAGTCTCTTTTTTAAATAATTTGGTTGAATATTCTACTTGGAATTCAGTTTCATCATTAACTTCCATTCCAGTGAAAAGCAGATCAAATTTAGTAATCTGACTTTTAATGTTATATGGTATAAATTTCACATCATCTAATGTCACAGTTGCATGAGTATAATTTTGCAATGTAAACATTACATCAAATAATGGATTTCTACTCATATCGCGATCAAGTTTAAGTTTTTCAACAAGCATTTCAAACTGATAGTCCTGATTTTCATAAGCTTTTAGAGAATTTACTTTCACTTCAGTAAAAAATTCTGCAAAAGTAATATTAGCTTTTGGAGCATTTCTCATAGCTAGAGTATTAACAAACATTCCAGAAATATTAGTTAAATCCGCATGATTCCTTCCTGCAATCGGTGAACCTATTATGATATCTTCCTGTCCGGAGTATCTTGATAAAAGTACATTTATCGCTGATAACAAGATCATATATAGAGTTCCACCACGTTTTCTAGAGAAACCATATAATTTTTTCGTGAGTTCTTTCTCAATTGTAAACTGAACAGTATCCCCTGCAAAACTCAATACTGCAGGTCTTGCATAATCAGTTGGTAATTGAAGAACTGGTATCTCACTATATGAGTTGTCACCCACACCAAAACGATTTAACCAATACTCTTCCTGGCTCTTAATCTGTTCCGAACTTAATTGTTGATTTTGCCATGAAGCAAATTCTTTATATTGCATCCTTAGTTCAGGTAATTCAATTCCATTATATAGCTGAATCAATTCACTTATCAAAATAGTAAATGATTTGCCATCAGCAATTATATGATGATGATCATACATGAGTATATATCTATCATTCATTTCTAAGAGCTCAACTCGTAACAATGGCGCTAGACTTAAATCAAATGGTCTAATAAAATCTTTTATGATAGCATCAATATTAACTTCAGCAAAATCTTCATTTATTTTGCTATGTTTAATGGTGAAATCTACTGTATCATGTATTTTTTGCATTGGCTCTTCTAAAACAAGTTCAAAAGATGTACGTAATGATTCATGTCGCTGAATTAAACTCTTAAAAGCATTTAAAAGAGACTCCTGATCGAGGTTACCTTCGATAATCATAGCTCCTGGTGCATTATAGGTTGTCTTTTCTTCAATAAGTTGATCGACAATAAATATTCTTTTCTGTGCTGAGGATAATGGATAATATTCTGCAGGATAACCTTTAGGCTTATCTAAAATCTTAATTTCTGAATACTCACTTTCACTCGTAGTATAAATATATTCTGCAAGTTCCTCAATAGTTGGATTCTCAAAAAGTTTGCTCAAAGGTATTTCGACATTCATTTCTTTATAGATATTTGAAACCAAATAAGTTCCTTTTAATGAATGTCCACCCAATGCAAAGAAATCATCCTTGATCCCAATCCGTTCAATTTCCAATACATCTGACCATATTTTGGCTAATTTTTCTTGCAATTCATTAGTTGGTGCCACATACTCAGTTACTTCTATATTTCCATCTACATTTGGTAATGCATTTTTATCAATTTTACCATGAGCATTCAATGGCAGTTTATCTAATTGTACAAAGTATGATGGAACCATATAATCAGGCAGCTTCTTTAAAAGAAAATCTCTGATTTCTGATCTAGCCAAGTCTGAATTACTTACGAAATATGCAATGAGATATTTACTACCATTGTTATCTTCACGATCGATCACAACCGTCTCTTGAATTTCACTATGACCTATCAATAAACTTTCAAGCTCGCCAAGTTCAATTCTAAATCCGCGTATCTTCACCTGATGATCATTTCGACTGATATATTCAATATTTCCATCAGGAAGCCATCTAACCAGATCACCTGTTAAATACATCTTTTCACCTGATGCAAATGGATTAGTTATAAATTTTTCATTGGTAAGGTCTTCGCGATTTAAATATCCTCTGGATAAACCAATCCCACTTACGCATAACTCACCTACAATACCAATTGGCTGTAAATTTTTATTGTGATCAAGAACATAGACTTTATGATTATAGATCGGTTTACCGATAGGAATATTTTTGTACTCCTGATCAATCTCCATACAAGTTGTGCATACTGTACTTTCGGTTGGACCATAGTTATTACAAAAACGATACTTTTGTTTAACAAATGATTTAAGTTTCTCCCCACCTGTAAGGAGTACTTTCAATGAATGATTCTCGAGTTTCATAAATTGCTCTGCCATCTGAGTTGGCAGATAGGTCACTGTTATCTGATTCATTTCCAGATATTCATTTAATCTGTGTAGATTTAATCTAATTTCATCGCTAAGTATATGAGTTTCTGCTCCTATAATTAACGGTGCAAATGTCTCAGAGATATTTGCATCAAAACCGAAACCTGCATATCTAGTAAAACGGTCTGATGGTGTTACCTGATAATAATCGTTAAACCAGTAACAGAAATTGACCAGTGAACGATTTTCAATCATAACCCCTTTCGGCTGACCAGTAGATCCAGATGTATAGATTACATATGCAAGATCTTTTGTTTTATTTACACGGGCCAGATTTTCTAAATCTTCATCCCTTGGCCCATTTAACATCTCATCAATGCAAATCACTTCAATCTCAACGCTGAACAGTTCTTGCAAATGAGACTGGGTTAACAGTATCTGACTCTTGGAATCGTTCAGCATATACTCAATTCTCTGTTTTGGATATTTATGATCAATCGGTAAATAAGCTCCGCCTGCTTTTAAAACTCCAATAATTCCGATCATCATCTCCAATGAAGGTTCTACTAATATTCCTACTAGCTGATCAGGGGCAACACCTTTTTCCCGCAAAATCCTCCCCCATCGATTTCCTAAAGTATTTAACTCACGATAGGTGATTTTCTGGTCATCAAAGACTACAGCAATCTTATCTGGAGTACACTCCACTTGTGTTTCGATCAATTGAAGAATAGTCTTATCTTTTGGGTATTCATACTCTGTTTGGTTAAATCCCTCCAAAATCTGCTCTTTTTCATGATCGATAAGAATTTCTATATCCTTTATCTGTTTATTAGGATGATAAACCATATCAGTTAAAAGATTTTCGTAATGCTCCATCATCCTCTCGATTGTCTCAGCTTTAAAGCGCTCTGTGTTATAACCAAACTTCAGCTCCAATATCTCACCAGCATAAATCGCCTCAATATTAAGATCATAATTGGTCAGCTCAAATGCATCATAGTCCTTTACGACAAACCCAACATCCATCTGATTTAAGGACTGATCTACTGGATAATTTTCAAAAACAAAGAGGCTTTCAAATAATGAAATTTTCTCTCCACTTAGTTCACTCTGAGCCTTGATCTCAGGTAAACTGTTAGTCTCAAATTCCTGTCTGTCTATGCTTTCTTGATATATTTCTTTCAATAATTCACTCACTCTTTGATCCCATTCACACTGAACACGAACCGGAATATTGTTGATGAATAATCCAACCATCTCTTCAATTCCTTGAATATCTGCTGCTCGTCCAGAAACGATTGTTCCAAATACGACATCGTTATTGTTATTATATCTCTGTAATAACAATCCCCAGGCTGTTTGAAGTAAAGTATTTACCGTTACCTTTAACTCTTTTGCTAATCCTTCAAGTTTTTTACCAAACTCCGATGATTTCTCTAACTTTTTGGTATCCTGATTACTTATCATTTCCTTATTATGATAATCTGTTGGAAGATTAGTCTGAGTTGTAAAACCGTTCAGATATTCTTGCCAGAATTCTGCTGCTTTTTTCTGATCCTGGTTTTTGAGCCAGTTGATATATTCTCGATAGTGCTTATGTACTGATTTATTGAGTTCAGAGATTTTCATACCTTGCTGTAATTTTAGATAGATCGCAAATAGCTCCCGATAAATTATTCCCAGACACCAGCCGTCAAATAAGATATGATGGAAACTAAAGATGATCTCAAACTCATTTTCTAGTAAATTGCATACCTGAAGCCGTAGATTTGGCCCGTTTTCCAGAACAAATTGTTCTCCACGATCCTGCTCTTTCAATTCATTTAATCTGTCTACTAAATCGTCTTTATTAAAATCAGTAAAGTCATGCACAGTTATTTTGCTTGGATTTCTCCGTAAGACAAGTTGAACTGGTTTCTTTAGTTCTTTCCAGCTGAAAATTGTTCGCAAGACTTCATTATTTTGAATGACGCAATTCCACGCTTTTTCAAGATAATCTATATTTAGTTCTCCTTCAATGGTGAAAGAACTCTGCTCAAAGTGTTGAGAACTATTTGAATCCAACAAATAATGATAGAGCATACCTTCTTGTAAAGGTGTCAGAGAATAGATATCTTCTATCTTGGTTTTGTCTATTTGATTCAAAAACTCTTGACTTACTTCTGTATTTGGAAAATCTGCAGGAGTATAACATCCCACTTCTACTTGATCACAATGTTCGATTATTTTTTTAAGATTTTCCATATAAGAATTCAATAGATCGTATGCTGTAGTAGAATGATGACAGCTTTGACTATAGCTCAAATTTATCATGAGTTTTCCATCAGCCACCAGACCACCAAATTCTAATAGAGCATTACGTTTTTTGGTCAGACTGATTTCTGCTCCTGTAGATTCTTGTCCAGGTCTAAATAGTGCTGTGTTGACTTCACGATCAAATTGGCCGAGATAGTTAAAAATAATTCCATCTAAATCATGTTCACTTTGTAGTTCAGGAGTTTTGGCAAGATATTTTAGGATCAGATAGCCAACCCCTTTATCCGGTATCTGCCGTAACTGTTCTTTTACACCGATAATCTGCTCGTTGAGTTCAGTTAATCTATCAATAGTTAAATTAACTGGATACATCGAAGTAAAGCAGCCGATTGTTCTCGAAATATCTAGATCTAGAATCTCTTCTCTACCATGACCTTCTAAGGTGATTAATACTTCGTTTTTACCTGTCCAGTGAGATATAGTTCGCGCGAGAGCTGTCAGTAAAAGATCATTGATTTCGGTGTTATAGGCTTTGCTAGCTTTTGTTAGTAATTTTTCAGTCTCTGCTCTGGACAATTCTTTGGTGATAGTTATTTCACGTGAAACGTTATTATCTCCATTTTCTAGATCAATAGGAAGAGATGAGTTGGTTTCAAGGATTTTGAGCCAGAACGGGATCTCTTCTTTTAGTTTTTTGCTTTGGCTGTAGGTTATGAGAAGGCTGGCCCAGTCCATAAATGATGCTGTTTTTGATGGTAATAAAATCTCTTCATTCTTAACCAATTGTTGATAGATATACAGCAAATCTTCTAACAAAATCCTCCAGGATACACCATCTACAATCAAATGATGAATTGTGATCAATAGTCTTTTACCACGACTTCCAAGATCAAAATAAGCTGATTTGATTAAAATTGAATTCTCTAAATCAAAACTTGCTTTTAAAGTAGTTCCCAATACTTCTAATCTCTGATTTTGCTCTTTTTCTGTTAAATTTGCCAGATCATAAGTTTCTATTGTAAATTCTTCATCAAGATAATGGTTTGAATAGACTAGAGTATTGGTTTTGCTATGGTAATTTAATCTCAATGTATCATGATGTTCGATTAATTTATTAAAAGCTTTCTGTAATATTTCAAGTTCAATTTCCTGATCTAACTCAAATAAAACAGATTGGGTGAAATACTCAGATTGGTCGAATTCTTCAAAATACCATCTCTGAATACCGGTAAGAGGTAACTCACCTGATACAATATTATAGTTACTTTCCTTAACTTCAGCCTCGTTAACATGAGAAGCCAATTCTGCTATCGTTTGATAAGTAAAGACATCTCTAATCTTAACATCAAAGCCAGCATTGTTTAATTTTGAAGTTAACTGAATAGCTTTGATCGAATCTCCACCAAGTTCAATAAAGTTATCGTTTACTCCAACTCTATCTACACCAAGAGCCTCTTCCCAGACATTTGCCATCTTTCTTTCTTTATCATTTCGTGGTTCAAGATATTCAGTGTTGGTTTCTATGATCGAGTCAGGTTCAGGTAAGGCCTTTTTATCTACTTTACCATTTGATGTCAGTGGAATTTTATCTAAGGTTACAAATGCGTTAGGAACCATATAATCTGGCAAATCTTTTAAAAGATATTCTCTGATTTCTAAGAAAGATAACTCATATTCTAATACAAGATATGCGCAGAGATATTTGGTCTCAATCTCTTTATTAGAATGTTGTTTCTTAAACCCAATCAGTCTCGCAAAATTGTCAAAACCTTTTCTAGTAACTTTGCAATTTAAATCTTCTTGCAGATTTTCAAGGGTAATATGTCCAAGTCGTTTCTCCCAAGATGTGGCACTACCATAATAATGATATCCAGTCTCCTGCAAATGATAATAATCACCAATCTGTTTAATCGGACAATTTGTTGAGTAAACCGCATAATGTTTTCTAGTTTTCCAGTAAGAATCTTGATTAATTAGATAAGAGATCATCTCTTGATTTGTGATATCAAAATATCGATAAAAATCAATAGATTTCACTTCATCATAAATTGTGCCATCATCAACTGAAGGTATATTAATCAGATCAAAGATATGTCTATTCATCGCTGGTGTCATTTTTTGAAGAGTACTCAATTCTTTTTCGATTGCTTCTACATCTGAAACGCCCTGTTTAAATTGCTTGTATAATTTATTTTCAATAATCTGACCTCTTGATAAAGTAGCTCCAATAACCAGATTAATATCATTTTTTCTTGCATATTCTACAGCAAGTGAAGATGATATAAAGAAACAACCATTACAGACTGTATATGCAGAATGCAAACTTTCTTTCAAAATCTGACCTGTTTTCTCATGGGCCAGGACAACATGATCTACACCCAATTTTTCGGTGATCATTTTAATATTTTTAAGATCACTACCAGCAAAGTAACCATTATCAAAAGTTACTGTGAGTACATTTAATCCCATATCAACTAATTGATATAGTGCATAGGCTGAACCGAGTCCTCCAGAATATAATAGAAGGCAATCATATTTACTTTCCCCAGTGTGCGTTTTATCTTGATTTACTTTACTTATTAAATTTTCTAAATCAGTTGGAGCTTGAAAATAGTGATCAGCAATTTCTTTATAATGACTAATATCGGCACAGATATCACAGCTTCTGTCCTTAATCGAAACTGAATAAGCTGAAGTAATTCCACATGTTTTACAGGTTTCAATCTCTTTATTCTTCTCATTTTTATCTTTAACCACCACGATTGCATCATTGATAGAATCATGTTTTATGAGTGCTGATTCAATCTCACCAGGTTCGATCCGATAACCTCTAATCTTAACCTGATCATCAACTCTTCCTAAAATCTCAATATTTCCATCATTTAATATCCGACCCATATCACCGGTCTTATATAATTTACCCTCTCCAAATGGATTACCTACAAAACTCTCGCTAGTTTCTGCAGGATTATTGATATATCCTCTAGCGACACTCTCGCCAGCGATGCAAATTTCTCCAGTCATGCCGATTGGGAGTAATTGCAAATCTTTTGATAAGATATAGATTTGATTATTGGCAACCGTTCTTCCTATTGGAACGGTTTTGAGTTCTTCATTTTTGTCAAGATGGTAGTAGGTGTTGTTGATGGTACACTCAGTTGGCCCGTAAGTATTAACAATTTTTCCATCAAAATATGAATAAAAGTTTTTAACAACCTCTGGACTGATGGCTTCTGCTCCAATCAGTAGCCATTGCAAACTTAGCTTACCCTCAAAGTTTTTGGAGTTTAAAAGATAAGTCATTCCAATTACCAGTGATGCAGGACAGTACATCATTGTCAGTGATTTATCTTCTATCATTAGATCAATTAAATAATCAGCATCTTTGCCCTGTTCACTGTTTAGTAATTTTACCTTAGCTCCGATATATAGTGGCCAGAAAATCTCCCAGACTGATGGGTCAAAAGTGAGATTAGTTCTTTGAACAATTGCTGCTTCTTCATTTAGCTTAAACTCATCCTGCATCCAGAAAATACAGTTATTTACCTGTCTGTGTTCGACCATAATTCCCTTTGGTTTTCCTGTAGTTCCTGAGGTGTACATTACATAAGCTAAATTTTTGGCAGTATTAAGTGGTTCTAAGTTTTCTGGAGATTCAACTGAGATAATATCATTTATTTGATCAATAAGTAGTACTTTTCTCGATAAATTGGTTTCTAATCTTTGGCGATAGGCAATTCCTTCAATAGAACTTAAGACCTCATAAGATGGAAGTTTAAAATCATTTTTAAACATTTCATTTAGCAATTCAGTAAATATAAATTCACCTTCACCCATAATCACAAGATCAATATTTTTGTCTTTCAAAATCGTAGTATATTCACTCGTAGCATATGGACCACCTGTGATGATCGGTACATTGATTCCCCAGATTCTTAAATTAGAGACAGTTTGATGGAAAAAATCTTTATAAAATGAAAGAGTTCTAATTCCGATCAAATCAGGCTGGTATTCATCAATAATCGCTTTTAATTCTGCAAAACTGTCAAAGTCTGTTCCAGACTTATAGATTCTGCCATCAATCTTTTCTCCAAATTTTTCTTTGATATAAGTCATAAGGTAAAGAAGACCTAAAGGTTGTTCTGCCACTTTATAAAGCATACTATGTGAACTAAAATGTTGCGATAAATCTAATAAGAGGATTTTCTTAACTTCAGCAGTATTCTTTGCTTCTCTTATTAGAGATGTTTCAAAAATCTCTGGAACGTACTTTGTTTTCGATATTTCTGGCAATATAAAATCTTCAATTCCAGCAAATTCTAAGACATCTTCAATCTTTTTAACTTCTGTCGGAAGATAGGCATTGTATTTTTGCAGTAATGCATCTTCATCAATTACTTTTAATTGAACAGGTAATACTTTCTTCAATCTCTCAGGGTTTAAAAAGTATTCATTTAAAAAGTTAGATTGATACTTTCTAGTAAAACTTTTTGGGAATGGCAAAGTCTCTGGCAATTCATGGTATGCTAATCCTACAGATTTTAAGATATCTTCTTTTGCCACACCATTATTAAGGGCAAACTCTTCCATTTCTGTATTAGGAAAAACTTTAAGAATATGGATATAGGGAAAATGAATCCACTTGACATCTTTGATAAAATTCAATGTCATCTTCGCTTCTTCTTCAGTTTCTGTCGGAAAACCATGCATAGTTGCCAGTTCCAAAATCACATTTGGATGTTGAGTTGCGATATAATCCATGACATTTTTAAACTTATCAATATCAAGATATTTTTTCACAGCTTTTTGCAACCTTGGAGAAGCAGTTTCTAAAGATAAATTAATATTTACAGTTCCTGCTTCAACCATGAGATCAATATAATCTGGCGTTAGAAGATCACCCCGCAAACCATTTGGGAAGAAAATCTTTACATCTAAACGATTCTTTTTGATAAGTTTAAATAGACGTGCACTATTTTCTCGATTGAGATTAAAGCAATCATCCAAAATCGAAAAATTCTTTACTCCACGCTTATAATAATACTCGATTTCTTGATAAATATTTTCTGCACTACGATAAACATGACTTTTTGACCAGACTTTATGACAATATAGACAGAGATAGGGACATCCTCTCGTAGCCTGAAGTGAGATTGAGTTATTCACACTTGCCATGCCTATCTTATTTTTATATTTACTAAAATCTATGTATGATCTATCTAACATCGGTAATTGATCAAAAGTTTTAATATATGGATGAGTTTTGGTCACAACTATCTCTGGCTTATTCTCATCAATGTTTTCTAAAGAAATGAAAGAAATATCTTTGATTAGCTTACTATCAGTTAGCAAAATTTTTGCGTTGGAATTTTTTAGCATATAAAGAATACGCTCTTTTGGATATGATGGATCAATCGGTAAATATGCCCCTCCTGCTTTTAAGATTGCTAAAAGACTTATTACCATCTTAGGAGAACGATTGAGCATCAGTCCAACCACTGTCTCTTTCATTACCCCATTTTTTCTGAGAACTCTGGCAAGTTTGTTGGACCTGTGATTTACTTCTTTATATGTTAATTTTTGATCTTCAAAGATCACTGCGATAGCTTCAGGTGTATTTTTGGCCTGTTCTTCAAATAATTGATAGATTGTCTTATCTCTTGGATAATCTAAAATAAAATCATTAAACTTAAATAATAAATCTTTTTCCTCTTTAGAAATCAGCTCAATCTCTGCTAAGGATAATTTACTCGCAAAATCATTTTCGATTACAGAGATAAGGATCTGTTTAAAATGATCAGCCATACTCTCAATGGTTTCTTTATTGAATAAATCGGTATTGTATTCAAATTCAAAATAAATTCCATCAGTTGTCTCGGTAGCAAAAAGGATAAAATCAAATTTTGATCTCTTTAACTCAAACTGATATGGCTCGATATCTACATTACCTAGTTGTCTACCTGATTTTTCAATCTGGTTTTGTAACACTAACATCACATCAAATAATGGATTTCTACTCATATCCCGTTCAAGATCAAGTTTTTCAACGAGAATATCCATCTGATATGCCTGATTATCAAATGCTTTTAGTGTATTTTCTTTCACTTCACTCAAAAATTCTGTAAATGTCTTGGATGGTTTAGGATAATTTCTCATTGGAAGAGTATTAACAAACATCCCAATAATATTTTCAAGATCAGGATGGATTCTTCCAGCCACAGGTGTACCCACAATGATATCTTCCTGTCTAGAATATTTGGATAGCAAAATATTATAGAATGCTAATAAAGTCATGTATAAAGTAGCACCGTGTTTATTAGCTAGTTGGTTTAGCTTAGCACTTAACTCCTGATCAATCTTAAAATAATAAGAATCTCCATCATAACCTTTGATAGATGGCCTAGGATGATCTGTTGGTAGATTAAGAACTGGTAATTCACCATCTAATACATCTACCCAATAATCTTCCCATCTTTGAACTTCACCAGAGTTAACAAGCTCCTCCTGCCAGACTGCAAAATCCTTATACTGGACCTTTTGTTCTGGTAAATCAGCGTCATTATAAAGGGCGAAAAATTCCTCGATTAAAATATTCATTGAGATTCCATCTGAGATGATATGATGCATGTCAAATAAAATAAGTTGTCTCTCTTTATCTTTAATCACACCAACTCGAAAAAGTGGGGTCTGTTCAAACTCAAAAGGCTGAATAAATTGATTAACAATCTCTTTAATCTCATCGTCTGAGAAAGATTGACTGTTAAAATATTGAATGTTTAACTCAACATTATCACGAATAATTTGCACAGGTTCTTCTTCTATCACAGTAAATGATGTCCGTAAGGATTCCTGGCGATTAACTAATTTTTGCAGAGCTTTTTCCATCTTCTTCTGATCAAGCTCACCTTTAACCATAAATGCTCGTGGCATATTATACCCTAAATTATCTCCCATCACCTGATTTAAGGCAAAAAGACGCTTTTGGGCAAAGGATACAGGATAATACTCTCTTTTCTCGATACTTTTAATAGCTGAAAACGATTTTTGAGATTGTTTTGAGATAATAGCTGCTAGTTCTTCAATTGTTGGAGATTCAAAGATTGCTCTTAAAGAAATTTCGGCATTCAGTTCTTTAGAGATTTTTGATTGTACTAGAGTTACTTTTAGAGAATGTCCACCTAGATCAAAGAAATTATCTTTAACACCAATCTCTTCAACCCTTAAAATCTTAGACCAAATCTCGGTCAGTTTTTTCTCAATTTCAGTCTCAGGAGCAACATATTCTACACCAGAGGTCATCCGATAATCTGGCTCGGGTAAAGCTTTGCGATCAATCTTACCATTTGGCAAAAGAGGAAAACTTTCCATCAGGAAAAAGTAATTTGGTATCATATATTCAGGTAGATGATCAGATAAATATTCTTTTAGCTCTCCAGCCGAAATCTTATCTTCTGTGACTACATAAGCAGCAAGATAGATTTCATCATCTGCGTTTTTCTTATCAATTACCACTACTTCTTTTATCTTTTCATGTGTTAACAATTGACTTTCGATATCCCCAAGTTCAACACGTACTCCTCTGATTTTAACCTGATAATCTTTCCGACCGATCAGTTCAATATTTCCATTGGCTAAAATTCTGCCCAAATCGCCTGTTTTATATAGTTTATCATCAGGGTTATTGCTATAAAGATTTTGGATGAATCTTTCTTGTGTTAGTTCTGGATCTTTGTAATATCCCAAAGTCATAAAAGGGGTACGGATATAGATTTCTCCTACCATCTCCTGTTGACAGGGTTTAAGATTGTCGTCAAGGATTAAAACTCTGGCCCCTTTCATTGGTTGACCGATAGAGATTGAAGCGCGATTTTTATCCTCTTCTTTGATCAAATAATAAGTTTTAACCATGGTAGTCTCAGAAGGCCCATATAAATTGACGAGTTGAGTTCTTTCTCCAAAGATCGAATACCATCTTCTAAGATCTTTAGGATTGATCCTTTCGCCTGACATCAGTATGTATTTTAGTTCCTGAAAATCTTCAGCATTTAAATCATTGGTCAGAATCATTCTGAACAAACTCGGTACACAATGGATAAGATTAATTTTTGATTGATTGATCCAATGGGTTAATTTATTTGCACTTAAAAGGATATCATTAGATTCCGGAATACATAGTGTTCCACCTGAACAGAGTGGTACAAAGACATCTCTTAAAAAGGCATCAAATGAAGGAGTGGTAAACTGACTTGTCCTGAAATTTTCATTGATCTGAAAGGTTTCAATCTCCCATTTGATGAAGTGTACTAGTCCCTTGTAGCGGCCGAGGATTCCCTTTGGGCGACCTGTGGAGCCCGAGGTGAAGTAGATGTAGATTGGGTCGTTTGGTTCGTTTTGTAGTGGTGGACGGTTGTTTGGTTGTTCTTTGGAAGTTATTTCTGAATGTTCTAATATTTCGGGTTTCTTTTCTGAGCTTAAAAATAAAGAAGAGACCAGACTAAAGTTATCCTGATCAGCAAAGAATAGAGTGAAATCAACTATATCTACCATTGTTTCAAGTCTTTTGCTCGGATAAGACGGGTCAAAGGGAACAAATGTACAGCCTGATTTTAATATGCCGAGTACTAGAGTTATGTAATCAATACGGTCATCTAGTATTACACCAATTCTGGCCCCTTTTTTTAATTTCTTTGATAGTATAAAATTTGCAATCGAATTTGACATCTGATCGAGTTCAAAATAGGTGATTGATTTTTTTCCATATTCTATTGCTATTTTTTCTGGGAATTGATCAACAATTTGATAAAATAAGTTTTCAAGAGTGTTTTTCATTGATATGTAAACCCCTTTCATTGTTTTTGTTTACAACAAAACAATAAATTATTTCTATTGTTATAGGATGGTATTTTTAATTTAATATTAACATATTTTTCTAATAAGGCCAATTTGCTTTTTATTGGTATTATAATTGGTTATTACTATATAGGCGTTAGTAAATAAAGCGAGAGTCGGAACTCTCGCTGGTGTTGTATATAAGATTGCCTTGGCAATTTAAGTATTCAATGTTTACCTTGTACATTCGTAAAAATTTTTTAGCTGAATTAAATATATTACTATCAGTATGAAGGTTGAGCATCTTACAACCTCGAAACATAATATCTGGAATGTTAATATATTCTCAAAGGCATTCAATAAGTAACTCTTCTAAAATATTTAAGCTCTTTTTTAATTCTTAAATTAAGCCTCGTTAAATTTGGACCACAATAATTCAAACAAAGAAATTTATTCGGTAAACCTGTTTTATTTAATTTTTGTAATAATGCCTGTCGAATCTCTAAAAGGGTGTTCTCTTTAATATTAAAATTAAAATCTTCATGATACTCTGGATGCAAATTTACACCTTCCATAATATATGTACAATTAAAAATACGACCATCTGGTAAAACATATAATGAAGTTGGGCTTGTGTAGCAATAATCTGACATCTTTGAACAATAACGCCCATTTTCAATCTCTTCAATTGTAGAAATTTCCGTAGAATATATGTCTTTAATTCTCCTATTCAAAAAAGGGTATTTAGAAGAAATATCATATTCCTCAATTATTCGTAATGTCTCTTCTTTAAATTCTTTAATTTCTTCTCTTGATAAAAAATTTTTTTTATTTACAAAACCTTTTAATTCCAAAGGATTAAAATCGTTAACTGGAATTTTATTTTCAATTACCCATTTAATTAAATTTGGATAGTGCAAATAATTTTTTTTCGTAATTACTGTGCTCAAATAAACAATTGGCTCTTTATAGTCTTTATGTTTTTTAACATTATCAATAACTTTAAAACATTTAATCGCATTAGCTAAAGCATCTTGGTTTTTCGTTAGTTTAAAATTTTCATCATTCTTGAAAGAATCGAGTGAAATATATATACTCCGTATTCCATAATCTAAAATTTTTTCCCATATTTCAGTTTTATTAAAATAACCTGTTGTATTTATAGAAATGGCAGCATTTAATTTTTTCGCATTTTCAATAATTCCGTCTTTACCGTACAATTTGTCTCCAATTAATAACGGCTCTCCACCAGTTATATTCAGATGCATTTGCTCACTCTCTTCACTTACTTCTTTTAGAATACCAATCCAATCTTTTAAATCCATATTTTCTTCCATAGATCTTTGAGTACAATAAATACAATTATATGGACATTTTTGAGTAACTCGAAATGATATCCATTGAACAACCGGAAGTCGTAACCACTTAATTTGCTTTTCATTATCACAGCTATTTTCCAATATTTTTTTACTAATACTACTTATTTTTATAAAATTATCATTCATCTCTTTTCTCCTTTCTATATTTTTTCCACTATTGCAAATATTGTAGGTACTCCTTTTTGAATATATCTAAGTAACTGAATTTCGTGCTGAATTTCAATATATGATATTAACTTAAATTTATCAAACACTTTTTTGAAATCATTTTCAATATAAGATAAACGATACAAATAATATGGAACCACAGAATTAGCATAGATTTCTGGCCCCACAATACTACTAAAATGTTTTTTTAATAAGAGACTTTTGAAAAATAATCTATAGCGTGATAATGTATATTTAAAACTTTGACTTATTTTTATTGAATACAAAAATAGTTGAAAAAACAATGGCATATCATAACAATTTATACCAAGTACAATTATACCTTCCTTTTTAATCAAACGTTTTAATTCAAAAAGAAATTTAATTCTTTTATTATAATCTACAAGATGGTTAATAACTCCTTTAGATACAAAAATATAATCAAAGCTTTGATCTTCAAAGTTGTATTTATACATACATTCTGTGTTATCAAAATGTATATTCAAATCCTTATTTAAACTTTTCGCTTTTTCAATCATATTTCTACTAATATCAACTCCCCAAACTTCGTGCCCATATTTAGCAAACTCTCTAGCCTCTCTTCCTACCCCACACCCAACATCAAGTAAAGTGCCTTTTTTGTTAAAATATTTTTTTAATATTTTTTTTTCAGAAGAGTTAAGTCCCTTTGTGATATTTGCCGAATATGTCCCAATCACATGTTCTTCCTCAAAACCAGTTAAACCTTTCTTTTCAACAAGCATATTGATTTTCTCCTTCTTTTAGTTTTTTAATCTCTGGTTATCCATGCATAATAAATATTACGTCATTATGCAGAGACACCTAGTGGTTTATAATTTTTAAATTGCTCGTATAATACTATTTCTTATAAAAATTCTATTGTGAAAGAAAGGAGTAACTCCTTTAAATCATCCAACTCTAGAAATTTAAATTTCAATGAATTCATATTTATACCTTCCACCTAAGTCTTTCATTAATTGTTCAACAACTAAAAGCGATTCTTTTTTGATACCATTACAAAAAATAATTCTCAATAATGATGAATCTATTGTATAAGCTTGTACAGGATAAGGTAGTCTACTATATCTACCTATTTTCTCTTCAGTAAGATTCTTCTTAGATGATTCAAAATCTCCTAGATAATTTAATGAAAACGGAGAAAGCTTAAATATGTAATCTGAAATTTTCGTATCATCATTTAATTCTCTTAATCGTATTTTATGTTTTACTAAAAAATTATCTATTTCAACATATTTTTTGTAATAGTAGTTTTTAGTATCGTGATCTGTATTAAATGTACATGGTATACTATCACTAAAATTACCAATAGTATTATAATAACTATACTCACCAAATATTCGATTATTTTTAGGCATTCTTAAAGGTATCATTTTTACTTCGAACTGAATTCTTAATATCTTGACTAAAATGAAGAGTAAAGATTCAAATGCATTTATGTTTTCGCTACTTTTCCTAAAATTAGCATCATCAAACCAATAGTTAATAACAAATGGTTCTGAAAGAATGATTGATTTTCCAACAGTGTAATCTGAGTACTTTTCATAAAGTGACTCAGCTGCTTCTTTATATTCCTTTAAAATTATTGAACTATTGAATATCTTGAATTTATTTTTGTTATCAGCTAGAAGTACATTTTTTATATAATGCTTAAATGGTAAAATTTTATAATTTTCTTCATATGATTCTTCAAGATACTTCTTTATAATTCTTTCTGTATGAATATCGGCAACTTGATGATCCATGATTAAAATTAGGTAATATCGATTCATACTTATTTTGACAATTGCAAAATTGAACAATATGCTATTTAAATAGCTATTATCATTTAATGAAGACTCCATAAAAAAGAAAATTCGCTCCATTATTCTCCTTTGAGATATAAAGTTAAATTGGGACAAATCTATAATATTGAAATTAATTATATCAATTTTTTCATGCTCTACAAATTTATAAGTTTCATCTTCTAAACAAATAGTAGTTCTAAATACTGGTTGTTCATTAATTAACTTATTTAGCAATATGCTTAAATTATTTTGTAAGTTTTCATTTTTAAAATTACTTATGACATTTGAATAAACTCTACGATTATTTTTATGGTTTCCTCTACAAATTTGATTCATTACACCACCAATGTTATATTTATAATTTTTTTCTTTATTTAGGATATTTTCCTGTAATATTTGTGTGTTCAATCTGAGTACTTCAAATATTTTTTCAATTTCATTATCATCAAAATGTCTTAATCTAATTTTATCAGTCAGTTCATCCAAACTCACATTTTGGATTACAAAATTATGCTTCAAAACATTATAATCATCTACAACATAATCTACAAGAATATCTTCACCTGAGTTATTTTTAATATAGTTTAATATTTCTCCAGAATTTTTCTCTGTATACAGAATAATTACATCATATACTTCTGTTTTATATTTAATCAATTTACATGTTTCTCCAAACATATTTTTTAATTTAACATTCAATAACTCTAACCTTATTTGATCAGCTTCTTCAGTGTTTTGTATATACCAATTCAATTCTTTTATAGTTGGTCTGTTAAATACTTCTCTAAGTGGAATTTCTATATTAAATTCTTCATGAATCTTTAAAACTAGAGTTGTAGCTTTTAATGAATGGCCGCCTAAATTAAAGAAGTTATCATTGATTCCTATCCTATCTATCCTTAGTATTTCATGCCAAATAGAAACTAGCCTTTCTTCTGTTTTATTCCTCGGTCCTATATAATCTATTCTAGTTATATTTTTCTCATCAGGTTCTGGTAATGCTTTTCTATCTACCTTACCGTTTATATTCAATGGTAAGTTATCAAGCTGAATAAAATATGACGGTACCATGTAATCTGGCAATACTCTTACCAAGTGATCACGTAATTCTGAAATCTTTATCTCCCTATTTCCTACTACATATACACATAAATATTTACTATATTCTTCTTCTCTTGCTAATACCACTGTCTGATCTATAGCTTCATGTTTTAATAACTGATTTTCTATTTCTCCTAGCTCTATTCTATAACCCCTGATTTTAACTTGATGGTCTTTTCTACCAAAAAACTCTATATTCCTATCTGGTAACCATCTTGCTATATCACCTGTCTTATACATTCTTTCTCCTGGTATAAACGGATTCTCCATGAATTTTTCTGTTGTCAAATCTGGATGATTTAAATAACCTCTGGCTACTCCTGCACCACTGATATAAATTTCTCCCCAAACTCCCACTGAAACCGGATATAAATTTTGATCCAACAGATAAATCTGAACATTATCTACCGGGATACCAATGGGGACAGAACTACTTTTATCTTTATCAGGCTGATAGGTATAAACCGTACAACCAATTACAGTCTCAGTTGGACCATATTCATTATATATTTTAATCTTCTGTGCAAATTTATCAGATATTCTTTTAGCAAGGTCAGTTTTTAATTCTTCACCACCGATTATCAGTTTCTTCAACCTCTTATTTTTGACCTCCAAGTCTTTGATAATCTGTAAGTGAGCTGGGGTTAATTTGATAATATCTACCTTGTCTTCATCTAAAATTTTCTTAATTAATAATTCATCTTGATATTCACCGTATACCCTAATCTGATTCCCTGAAATCAGAGGTACGAAGATAGAGGTTGCTGTCAAATCAAAAGATAGAGATGAATACAGAGGAAAAGTCCAACTTTTTTCATGGCTTAAATATGTTCGACTAGCCCAAACTGCATAGTTAACAAGCCCTCTATGCTCAATCATAACCCCCTTAGGCAGTCCGGTTGAGCCTGAAGTATAAATTAGATAAACTAGATTATTAGGACGACAAACTTGTTTTAAATTGCTATTGTCTCCCTGGTAAATTTGATTATCACCAATATCAATCAATTCTCCAGAAAAAGTAACTTTAGGTTTAAGTTCTTCATGTATTAGAAGCAAATCTATCCCGCTATTATTAATTAGATAATTAATTCTCTGCTCTGGATAATTATGATCAACTGGTAAATAAGCTCCACCAGCTTTTAGAACTCCGAAAATTCCAATAATAGCTTCCAAGGAATGTTCCAACATTAGTCCAACAATTGTATCAGGTTTAATTCCTTTTCTTCTTAAAAATCTAGCCAATTGGTTAATCTTTTGATTCAACTGCCCGTAAGTCACTTCAAAATCATTAATGGTTACAGCAACTTTATTAGGACTTTTAGCTACCTCTGCTTCAAAGAGTTGACTGATTGTTTGATGCTCTGGATATTGTCGTACTGTATCATTAACTAGATATAATAATTCTTCTTTCTCTACTTCTGAAATCATCTCAATATCTTTTAGCTTTACTTTTGGATTGAAAATCACTTCACTAACTATATTGCAAAAATGACCTGCAATTCTTTCAATAGTCTCATCTTTAAACAACTCTGTACTATAAGTTAGGATAAAGTTTAACTGGTTATCACTTTCAACAGCGTCTAAGTTCAGGTCAAACTTAGACATTCCAGTTGCAAAATTATATGGTTTGATTTCCAGATCATTTAATCTAAACATCGGTTTAGCCTGATTCTGGAGGACAAACATCACATCAAAGAGAGGATTTCTGGACATATCCCGTTCTATATTCAATTTCTCTACAAGCATCTCAAACTGATAATCTTGATTTTCATATGCTTCTAATGTTGTTTCCTTAATTTCTTCTAAAAACTTTTCAAATGTTTTTTCTCCTTCAGGATGAATCCTCATAGGTAATGTATTTACAAACATCCCTATTATATTCTCTAAATCTGCATGGAATCTTCCTGCTATTGGCGAGCCTACTATGATATCCTCCTGATCTGTATATTTAAGTAATAATATATTGTAAACTGCTAATAAAACCATGTATAATGTTGTGTTAGTCTCTAAAATCATTTCTTTCAAACTTTCTGTTAAATCTTTATTCAGTACAAATTCTATACTATCTCCTTTATAACTCGGGACTGATGACCTTTTATAATCTGTTGGCATATTTAATACTGGTATATCATCTAAAAATTTTTCTAACCAGTATTCTTCCTGTTTTTTAATTGCACCAGAATCAAATAATTCATTCTGCCATACAGAAAAATCTTTATACTGTATTCTCAACTCAGGTAAATCTTTACCTTGATATAAGTTCTGAAATTCTTTTATTAAAATGTCCATAGAGATACCATCTGATATTATATGGTGCATATCAAATAATATTAGATAGTTATCTTCTGACATCTTAATATGTCCAACTCTCAATAAAGGTGCTCTTTTTAAATCAAATGGTCTTATGAACTTCTCGATTATCTTATTTACTTTATCTTCATTTGTTTCAATAAATTCTTCTACTTTAAATTCTACATTATCTACTATCTTCTGCACTGGATTCCCTTCTATAAAGTCAAAATAGGTTCTTAGACTTTCATGTCTTTTTACTAAGTCTTTTAAGACTTCTTTAAGGTGTTCTTTATCAAGAATACCTTTGATTTTCATTACTCCTGGCATATTATAACTCACACCGAAATTTTCAAGTTGGTTTAATATTAAAAGCCTCTTTTGAGCTGAGGATACCGAATAAAATTCCCTCTTTTCTACTGGTTGTATTGATAAATAGACATTTTCTCTTGCTTCTTCTATGTAATTTGCAAGTTCTTCTATTGTTGGTCTGTTAAATACTTCTCTAAGTGGAACTTCCACATTAAATTCTTTATGAATCTTTAAAACTAAAGTTGTAGCTTTTAATGAATGTCCACCTAAATTAAAGAAGTTATCACAGATACCTATCTTATCTATCTCCAGTATTTCCTGCCAGATAGAAACTAGCTTTTCTTCCGTTTTATTCCTCGGTGCAATATACTCTTCACTAGTTAAAACATTCCAATCAGGTTCTGGTAATGCCTTTCTATCTACCTTCCCATTCTGGGTTAAAGGTAATTTTCGTAAAATAACAAAAAATATTGGAACCATATAAGCAGGCAATTTTTTAGTTAAAAATTTCCTCAATTTAGCTATAATTAACTCTGCGACTTCTGAATTCCGACCTTTCATCTCTGCATAAGCACAGAGATATTTCATTCCTTTTCCATCATCTTTTGCTATTACAACAGCTTTATCAATTAACTGGTATTCCATAAGCTTTGCTTCAATTTCTCCTAGTTCAATCCTATAACCCCGAATTTTAACCTGATAGTCAATTCGGCCAACAAACTCAATATTGCCATCATTTAGCCAACGGCCCAAATCTCCAGTTCTGTACATTTTCTGATTGGGAATAAAAGGGTCAGCTAAAAACTTGTCGGTAGTTAATTCAGGATTATTAAGGTAACCTCGAGCCAACCCATCACCAGCAATATAGATTTCACCAATAAGCCCTTTGGCTGATAAACACTGGTTTTGATCTAAAATATAGATCCTCTTATTGGGTAGAGGTTTACCAATTGGAATAGTGCTAAACTGATTCAATTTCTTAGGATCGGTTAAATAGGAAGTACTGTCAACACAGCACTCAGCGGGGCCATAAATATTAGTTACCTGAGGTTTGTAGTTTGCAAATTTCTGATAAAATTCCTTCAACACTCCACTTGATAAAGCTTCGCCGCCAATGATGAAATGTTTAACAGGTAAAATTTCTCCATTATCCATGGCAGTAACTAATAAACTTATATGGGCTGGGGTACCATCAGATATCTCGATTTTCTTCTCTTTTAAGAAAGTCAGCAATTTTAAACCATCTTTTCTGGTCTCTTCCGGAACTATATACAGGCTATGACCCAATAGCAAACTGGCAAAAATCTGTTTAACTGAAGCATCAAAGACATAAGGAGCAACTAAGGCTATTCGTAAAGATTCTTCATAGTTTTGATAAATATCATGATAAAGACCAGTTACTAAATTAACTACTCCTGAGTGTTCAATCATAATCCCTTTTGGGTGACCAGTAGTTCCTGAAGTATATATGATATAAGCTAGGTCAATTGGTTTATTATAAACTGTAAAGGTTGAATTGTCCCCTTGATAACAACTGTTAGCATCAATATAAACAAGTTCAATTTCTTCTTTACTAACACTAAATTTATCAGCAAATTGCTGACCACAAATAACAATCTTAGAATTGCTGTCTGCCAGCATAAACCTTATTCTTTCTTCAGGATATTCAGGATCAATAGGTAAATACGCTCCTCCTGCTTTCAATATCCCCATTATTCCAATTATCATCTCTAATGATCTCTCTACTATAATTCCTACTATCTTATCTGCGTTTACCCTCTTATCTCTCAACACTCTAGCCAACTGGATTGCTTTTTCATTTAATTCACTATATGTTAGCTCCTCATTTTCATATACAATAGCTACCTTATCTGGGGTTTTATCTACTTGTTCTTCAAACAATTCAGTGATGTTTTTATTCTTCGGATAATCTATTTTGATATTATTAAATTCTTCTAATATTTGATTTTTCTCTTTATCTGTCAGCATATCAATGTCTGAAAGTTTTATCTCGACATTTTCTACTATGGAAAATAATATATTTCTATAATGATTATAAAAATTTTCAATAGTTTTCTCTTTAAACATCCCACTTTCATATCCAAATTTAAATTCGATATCGCTTTCAGCAATATTGATACCTAAAGTAAGTTGATAATTTGTCTTTTCAATAATCGAATAACTGTCCACATTTATATATTTATTCTCTTTGAAATTCTCTTTTTCCATAGGATAATTTTCTATTACAACAAGAGAATCAAACAATTTTTTTGAATTTCCAAGCTCACTATAACTCTTTATATCTACCAATGGCGTTTGTTCATATTTTTCTCCTATTTTTAGACTTTCGTTTACCTGGTTTAATATATTTATGACTATTTCGTCATCTTTTGCGTTTACCCTTAAAGGTAATGTATTTATGAATAGCCCAACCATTTCTTCTATACCAGTTATTGAAGCATTTCTCCCTGATACAGTTATACCAAATACTACATCTTGAGAATTGTTATATTTTTGTAACAATATTCCCCAGGTAGTATATAAAAGAGTTGCAATAGTCACATTAGTCATTTTGGAAAAGTCATACACTTTCCGAGTTAGTTCTTTTGAAAATTTGAATATAATGTTTTCCAATTTTCCAATTTTATTTTTCGGCTTAGTAACAGGTAATATTGTTCTGGTATTTAAACCTGCAAGATACTTTTTCCAATATATAGATTGACTAGTTTTATCTTGTTTGTAGCACCATTTAACAAATTCTTTATAATGAGTTTTTTTCTTTACTACTATTTTTTTTCTTTCACAAATATTATTATAGGTAGTTATAAATTCTTTCAATAATATAGCATTACTCCAGCCATCAAATAATATATGATGATAGCTTATGATCATTTCATATTTGTCCTGCCCAAGATTAATCAAATTTATCCTAAGTGGTTCTTTAGTTAAATCTATTCCTTTTTCTAAATCCTTCTCTCGAATTTCACAAATTATTTTTTGATCATCAACCCCAACCATCTTTGAAAAATCATGTTTATAAATTGGTATAACATGCTTTTTCAACACAATTTGTACGGGTTTATTTAGTTTATTCCATTTATATATAGTTCTTAATATTTCATTATTTTCTGCTATATATGACCAATTTTTTTCTATCATTTCTTCATTTAAGACTCCTGAAAGACTTAAACTTAATTGTTCAAAATATTCTTCACTTTCAGGGTTACTTAAATAATGGTATAAGATACCTTTTTGTAATGGAGTTAACTCTAATATATCCTGTATATTAAATTTATCCATTTTTTTTATTTTATTCATTATCAATCCCTCCAGTATAATTATGAAATTTCATTTTCTTTATCTTAATTTCATTTATTAATTAATTATCAAATTAAATTTGCTACTCATTTATAGAACATTTTATATTTCTACTAAAGGTTATATTTTAGATTATTTATATTTTTTTGTAATTTACTTATTCTATTTTTTTCGCTAAAACCCTTTTTTATTTTAACTATAAAACTCTAATGAAACTTATTATTTTTAGTACAAAAAAGAACCCAAAAAGCCTGACCCACTATAGGTCAGGCAATTAATTTAATACTAACAGATGGAACATATCTATAAAAATTTTTATCAAAAGCCATAGATATTAAATAAGTTTATTCACACTCAAGACATCTAAACCTATTCCAATTCGGATAATAATTATCTCCTACATCGGTTACCCTGTTTTACTGGTTAGTTGCAATATTTAATAAATAAATATTTCTAGGAGTAGGTGAAGTATATATGATATTGCCAGGCTTATTAGAAGCAGTAAAAATGATCCATTCAGGTTCTGGACCCCAAGCTGGAATTGGATAAAATTTACGTCTAAAGCTCTGTAAAATGATTCCATGTACTGAGGCAATTCTAACCTCTCCTACTCCATTCGTACTTATAGACCAATTTAGACGAATCTGGTGACCATCCTCCTAACCTATTTATATCATATTTAAAAGGTGGTTGCTCAAATAAAAAGCCCGGCAATTGCATTACTTTTTCTGTAACAAAATCATAAATCCAAACACCAGAAGTAACACTGAATGCAGATCCATGCAGTAAACTAGTGGCTGCATACCTCCCATTGGGTGAAATTTTGACAATAGCAGCTATAATAGCCAAACGTGGATAGGCTGCTTCTCTCAGGGTAATACCTGCCAGACGTTTATTATCAGGAAACCAGACTGGATTAGCAAAATTCTCTGCTATTTTTTTTGTTTCTCCATCCAAATTAACAACAAAAGTACCTCGTTCCAGTATGTTTTCCACAATGTTTGTATAAACAATCATAGTACTATTAGGAGACCATGAGTAATTTTCAACATTTCCAGCTAGCTTTATGTGATTCTTCCCACATGAGTCAACAATAAATAATTTTTGACCAAATGTATAGGCAATCCATTTTCCATCTGGTGCCCATTGCGGATTAGATAGTGGCTGTTCTAAACTTTCCAATTCTCTGGTAATCTGTTCCTTCTCTTCCCCACTTGCATTACTTCGCCAGATCTCTGGCTTACCTGTAGAAGTAGAAATATATACAATGATTCGACCACAAAAAGTATTTTAGTCGCACTTGCATACCATATAAAGTATTGACACCGCCATTTCAATACTTTATATGGTATGCAAGTGCGACTACTTTTTGTGGGCTAATCATACAATACATCCAGGCGGGGTTTCTGGCTTTATCGGTACCACAATTCGCTGTCCTAAGTAAATCAAATTTGGATTAGTAATACCAAGATTTAACCGCAACAATTCACCATCAGTTGTTCCCAAGCGTCGAGCTATCTTGTACAGAGTATCGCCACTCTGTACTGCATATAATCGAGTATTAGGTGGTGGAGCAACTGAAGAAATGTTGATCTGTTGTCCGATATAGATTAGAGAAGGGGTTACAATCTGTGGATTGGACTGCAATAACTGATCTAATGTAAGAGCAAAATATCTACTGATCATCCATAAAGTATCATTTGGTCTTATAGTATATATAATTGAATCAGGTAATACTCCAAGAGGAATTCTAATAAGTTGCCCATAATAAATCAAATTAGGATTTGTGATTTCAGGATTGGCAACCAATAAGTGAAACATTGTTATCCCATATTTTCGAGCAATAGTCCATAATGTATCACCTGGGTAAACTTCATAATACATAAGATCTACCTCCATTTTTGAACTCATTTTTTTCTATTTTATGTTGTTAAATAGAAAAAGTGAAGGAGTCTTATTATAGGAGTTACTATGAAAACTAAAAAGGGAAAAGTAACCCTATTCGCAAAAAAATTAATTAATGATAAGGTTTACCTCACCAAACTGCTCTTGATAAACTTTAAAGTTTATCTTCATAGATTGTAACTATTCAGTCGCTAACTAAAAAGTAAAGCTTTTGACTGATTAGTTACTGCCGCCTTTATTGCAGTAAAAGCATCGATTTTATGTTTATTAGCAGTTCCGATATAAGACATAATTGTTGTGAATGTATCAGCGCC
>DAOVRZ010000161.1:0-7845 GCA_030627905.1 Halanaerobiales bacterium | reverse complement strand
CGATTCACAATCTCTTGCAAGGCATTTGTCAAACATTTTATTTCTAGCTCACCATCAATTACCCAAAAATGAGGTAGGTTATAACTGGTTTGTTCTCCCTCTACCTGTTTGACTGCAAATATTCTCTTTTGAGCTGATGAGGTAGGATAATACTCTTTTTCAGTCACTACTTCTATTGAGGCATATTTACTTTTCTCAGCATGTTTAATATGTTCAGCTATTTCTTTAATAGTAGGACTAGTTAATATCTCTCTAGTTTGCAGTTCAACGTTAAATTTCTTATGTATTTTAGCTACTAAAGACGCAGCTTTCAGTGAGTTTCCACCCAATTCCATAAAATTATCATAAATTCCTGCTCTCTCTATACTTAAGACCTCAGAATAGAGCATGACAAGTTTTTTTTCAATCTCATCACTCGCAAGATCGACTTCTTTTTGTGTCATCTTCTCTTTTATTCGTAAATTAAGCTCAACAAGTAGAGAATCGAACTCTCCATTCTCATATAAGTCGCCTAATTTATATCTATGCAACTTTCCACTTGCTGTTTTCGGAAAACTTTTAACTGGAAGTACGTCTGCTATCTGAAGTCCCATACTTTTACTTACATGCTGTTTTAAGTTCATAGTTAATGTTACAAAATCATCAAGCTCTTTTTCCCACAAAATAAAACACAAAATTTTCTCTTCATATTTTTTATCATCCGCCACTCCGCATACAGCAATTTTAACCTCTTCTATTCCCTCTACATCTCCAGCAACCCGTTCGATATCATAAGGATAATAATTTTGACCATTGACAAAGATTATATCTTTAACTCGCCCAGTAATAATCAATCGTCCTTTCCGCATAAAACCCAAATCACCAGTAATTAACCAACCATCATCTGTAAATGCAGTCCTAGTTGCCAGGTCATTCTTATAATATCCGGAGGTAACATTTGGTCCACTAATTTGAACATAACCAATTACTTTTTCATCAACTACATTATTTAATTCGTCACATACTCTACAATTTTGCAAAGGATATCCTACATCAACGAGTTCTATGCCATCTTCAATTCTATCAATTTCTTTAACAATATCACCAATTGCCATTAACTGACGATCAAACTTATCTGAAACAACTCCTTCTCCTACAGGTGGTAAAGTAGCAAATAAACTTGTCTCGGTCAATCCATAAATTGGGAATATAGAATTTTCTTTTAGACCATGATGAGCTAGTGTAATTGCAAATTCATGACATAAATCAGCAGATATTGGCTCCGCTCCAATTGAGATCAAACGGATATGTGATAGCTCAAGATTTTTTAATAACTCAGATTTATAATGTTCCAGAACATGTTTGAAACCAAATTTTACACTAACTAAGAAAGTCGCCTTATGTTCATCTGCTTTCTTTAACCACAAGAGTGGTTTTTTCATAAATAAATCGGTTGGCATCAAATATTGATCTGCATTAAGAAATAATGGTGCTATATGCCAACCCAACAACCCCAAAATATGTGTCAAAGGTGACCATGATAAGAACTTATCAGCACAAGTAGCAGAAAATCCCTCTTCAATTCTCATTATACCTGCTAATATGTTTTCATGAGTCAAAACAACTCCTTTAGGATCACCAGTTGAACCAGATGAAAATAATATTGCTGCTATATCATTTGATTTAGATTTATAAATAACTCCTTCTTCTTTAGTCACAAGAAATTCATCAATTAATATCGTATTATTTAATACAGTATTATATTGCCCAGTAATATTTTTAGAAGTAATTAGGTACGGTTTATCCAATACACTCCAAACTTGTAATAACTTCAACTTTTGTTCTTCTGTTGTTCCTATAGACGTCAAAACCGGTATAAATCCCCCCAAAATACAAGCCCATAAATTATAAATAAAATCCTGGTTATCTGATAATTGAAAAATTATTTCATTACCCGGCTTTATTCCTTTGTTTTGTAAATTTTTTAAATATATAAGTGATTTTTTGTACATTTCTTCATATGATACATAAGCCTCCTCATGTTCACTGTAAATAAAAGTGATACCCTTTGAAGCTAAATCACTTTGCTCAAATATATTGATCAAACTTTTAAAATTAGAACTTTTGGCTATTCTTTTCATTGCTTACCTCCTTTTCATGTAAATCATAATTTAAAGACCACTGAAGTTTTGAAATTATTGTAAGACTTCTACCCCCACCTATAGAGAAGGGGGGCTTCGCCTTCTGAAATGTCGTTAAATTATTACTTAATATGCTTTTACTCTCATAACTCATATAGACCAGCAATTAAATCCATATCTTCATTATCCCAAACATCCTCAACTTCAAAATCTGATACCGTATAAGATTTATCTTCTTTCTTGACACAGTGTTCAATTACTTCAATAAGTTTCACATTATATAAATCCCTAAGCTCTTCAATCCATTCATCATTTAAGTATTTTTCATTATAACTGATCATCATCTTCAACTTTCCATCAGTAACCATACCTACTATATCAAGTAGTGTAGGATGCTGATTACGCTCATGGATACTCGTTCCATAATCCTCTGAACAACCGGCTAGCAGTTTTTGTCCACTCTCTTCAGTCTTATCTAAAACTCCATCAAACTGACCAAGATAATTAAAAGATATTTCTGCCTCTAAAGTTTCTAACATTTGATCAGCTAGATATCTCGCCAAGCCAAAATCTAAACCTTTATTTGGAATTTTGCGTAGGTTTTCTTTAACATGTTTAATTGTTTCGCCAATATCGTCTTTTCTTTGAAGACATACAGGATATCCCGCCGTGAACCAACCAATGGTTCTAGATAAATTTACATTTTCAACTATCTCTTCACGACCATGTCCCTCAAGAGTCAAAAGTACACTCTCTGTTTGGATCATTTCAGTTAAGGAAATTGTTAGTGCAGATAGCAATATATCATTAATTTCTGTATTATATACCCAATTTATCTGAGTAAGCAATTTTCCTGTTTGCACTTCATCCAACTCAAAGAAGACTCTCTGTTGATCTCCTAAATAATTTTCTTTTATCTCAACATCAATAAGTGATTTCAATGTAGATTGATCTATTTTTTTCCAATAACTAACATCTAATTCTTCAGTTTTTACATATTGCCTTAACTGCTCACTCCATTCTTTAAATGAAGTAGTTTTCAACGGTAATTCGACTTGTAAGTTACTATTGTATAAGTTTTGTAAATCTTCCAATAAAATTCTCCAAGATACTCCGTCTATAACTAGATGATGGATCGAAATGAACAACCGTTTTCCTTTTTTACCCAAATCAAAGACAACTGCTTTCAGCAATAAATCTTTTTCTAGATCAAACTGATCCTGCACTTTTATACATGCTTCTTTGAATTTTTGCTGTTGAATGTTATATGTATATTCTGATAAATCCACTCTTTCTAATTTAAAATCTACTTCAGCTATGCTTCTATTAAACTGAATAACATACTCGCCATCAAATTGATAACCCATTCTTAAGGCATCATGATGTGCAATCAACTTTTTAAAGACATTTTCAAGCATTTTAAAATCCACATCATCACGAAGAGTAAACAGATTTGTTTGATTCCAAAAATGCCCGTGATCTAAGCTTAGATCAAAAAACCATTTTTGTACTGGTGTAAATAAAACTTCACCAACGACCTCTTCTTGTGAAATCGCAAAAACATGTTTATTGTAATCAACATTTCTTAATATCTCCGCAATTGTTTTATATTTAAATATATCTTTCACACTAATATTAATTTCATGTTGGTTGGCTCTAGCTATTATTTGAATTGCTTTAATAGAGTCGCCACCCAATTCAAAGAAGTTATCATTAATTCCTACTTTTTCTCTTCCTAAAATTGCAGACCAAATTTTTGCCATTTTTTCTTCAGATTCTGTTGTTGGAGGAATATATTCGGTTCCAACCGTCCCATCTGGCTCAGGTAATGCTCTACGATCAATCTTACCATTTGTTGTTAACGGTAATTTTTCTAAATGAATGAAGAAAGCTGGTATCATATACTCTGGTAACAAAGATGATAGATAACTCTTTAGTTCAGGGCCAATCAATTTTTTACTAGAAACAAAGTAAGCACACAAGTATTTTGCCCCATCTACCCCTTCTCTATCAGTGACAACTACCTCTCTCACCGCTTCATGTGTTAATAGTTGTGCTTCAATCTCACCAATTTCGATACGATATCCTCTGATCTTCACCTGATAATCAATTCTACCCAAAAATTCAATCATACCGTTAGGTAACCATCTCGCCAAATCACCAGTTCTATACATCTTTTCTTCTAAAGGGTTTTGAACAAATTTCTCTGCTACCAATTCTGGTCTATTCATATATCCCCTTGCCAATCCATCCCCAGATATGCAAAGTTCTCCTGCAACACCTACAGGAACCAACTTCATTGCAAAATCGACAATATAAATTCGGGTATTTGCAATTGGTCGCCCAATAGGAATAATTGAATCTGCTTGAATCCCTCTTAAAGCTGTCGCAATTACACTACTCTCTGTCGGACCATATTCATTAATAATCTCCAAATCACTATTTACTTTTTTACTGCGTTCAATCAGATTTGCCGTAATCTGTTCACCACCCAAAGCAATCATGCGTAATGTTTTTGCATCTTTTGGTGTTAAGCAATCCAACAGTGCTGAAAATAATGAAGGTACACAGTTAAAATGAGTTATTCCACGCTTTCTGATTACTTCTTTAATAGCTATAGGATCTTTATAATCTTCATTGCTTAACATAATTAGCTGTGCCCCTGAAATAATCGGAGTTAAGAAATTAACAACAAATCCATCAAATGAATACGATAATAATTGCAATACTTTATCATTCGAACTCAATTGTAATTCATTCTTTCTCCAGACAATTGTATTCACTATATTTCTATGCTCAATCATAACTGCTTTCGGTTTTCCAGTAGAGCCAGATGTATATATAACATAAGCCAAATCATGAGGTGAATTAATTTTTCCTAAATTGCTCATTTCACCTTTGTAAAGTTCTTCATCATCTAAACTCAACAAATCTCTATTTAGCATTTGAAGTTTATCCTTTAAATGATTCTGTGTTAAGACAATCTTTACTTGACTATCTTCTAACATATATTCAATACGTTCTTCTGGATACACTGGATCAATTGGGAGATAAGCTCCTCCAGATTTAAATATTCCCAAAAGACCAATCATCATTTCAAGTGAACGTTCTACCATGATGCCCACAATCTGCTCAGGTTTAACACCTTTTTCACGTAATACTCTGGCAATTTGGTTTGCTTTATAATTCAGTTCACTATATGTTAAATGCTTTTCACCAAATACACCTACAATATTATCTGGTGTTTTTATAACCTGTTCCTCAAACATTTCGCCAATCGTTTGAGCTTTTATTTCAACTTCGGTATTATTGAAATCAACTAGTAACTGCTGCTTTTCTTCTACTGAGATAATTTCAATTTCTGAGATCAACTGAACTGGATTTTTAAGTACCTGTCGGATAGCCTTCCTAAGATGATCTACCATTCTTTCTATTGTTTCTCGTTTAAATAATTTTGTAGCATACTCTAGATTAAAGTGAATTCCAAGATCTGTCTCAAATGCATTAAAGACTAAATCAAATTGAGCTACTTTAGTTTCAAATGGATAGGAGGTTAATTTCAAATCACGTATCTGCCCATCTACAGTAGCGGTATTTTGTAAAATAAACATAACATCAAATAATGGATTTCTGCTCAAATCTCTTTGTAAATTAAGCTTTTCAACCAGCATCTCAAATTGATAATCCTGATTTTCATAAGCTTTGAAGGCATTTTCTTTGACCTCATTTAAAAATTGAACAAAAGTCTTATCCTTTTCTGGATAATTTCGCAGAGCTAACGTATTAATAAACATTCCCATAATATTTTCTAAATCAGCGTGTCGCCTTCCAGCAATCGGCGATCCGATAACAATATCACTTTGATTTGAATATTTAGACAAAAGAACATTTAAAGTTGCGAGAATTGTCATATATAAAGTTGCACCATTAGATGAAGCAAGTTCATTGAGTCCATCGGTTAATTCTTTATTTAAGCTAAAATTCAGTGTATCTCCCTCAAAACTCCTTTCTGTTGGTCTTGGTGCATCTGTAGGTAAATTGAGAACAGGAACTTCTTCAGCAAATGCATCCATCCAGTAGTCTTCCTGTCTTTGAATCTCTTCTGATTGGAACAACTTATTCTGCCAAACAGCAAAATCTTTGTACTGAATTCGAAGTGGTAGCAAATTCTTATCATCATACAGCCTAACAAATTCTGTAAAGAAAATACTCATTGAGGTTCCATCAGAAATAATATGGTGCATATCTAACATAAGCAAATGTCTATCCTCTGCAAACTTAACAAGACCTGCTCTACACAATGGCGGCTTACTTAAATCGAAAGGTTGAATAAATTCATTAATAATCTGACCTAATTCATTTTCTGCCTTTTCATAGTAGGCAACATTAAAATCGACATCTGGATGAATAATTTGTACAGCTTTTCCATCAATCACTGCAAATGAGGTTCTCAATGCTTCATGTCTTTGAATTAATGCTTTTATTACACCATACAGACGTCCTTTATCAAGTTTACCTTCAATTACCGTCATATTAGGAGAATTGTATGTTATGTTTTCGCCTTCCATCTGATAAAGAGCAAATAAACGTTTCTGTGCCGAGGAAACCAGATATGTGCTCGAACACGCATATTCATTTTCTTCCACAGGTTCAATCGCGGCATATAATGTTTCATCAGTTTTGCTCAAATAAGCAACAAGTTCTTTCACTGTTGGCCTGCTAAAAATTTCTTTTAATGGCAATTCCGCATTAAACTCTTTCAATACTTTCGAGGTCAACTGGGTTGCCTTCAATGAGTGACCTCCCAATTCAAAGAAATCATCATTGATTCCAATCTGTTTTACACTCAATATATCCATCCAGATTCTCACCATAGCTTCTTCTTCTTCATTAGTTGGAGCGACATATTCTTTTCCAGTATGGATATTTCCATCTGGTTCAGGCAATTCACGTCGATCAATTTTACCATTCGATGTTAAAGGCATTTTTTTCAGATTAATGAAGTAAGACGGAATCATATAATCTGGTAATTCTTCAAATAAAACGGTTCTTAACTCACTTGCTGAAATCTTACGATCTGCGACAAAGTAAGCACATAAATATTTCGTACCATTTGTATCAACACGATCTAAAACCACTACTTCTTTGATTTCAGCATGCCTTGCCAATCTTTCTTCAATCTCACCAAGTTCAATTCTAAATCCTCTAATTTTTACTTGATAGTCCACTCTACCTAAAAACTCAATATTTCCATTTGGCAACCATCGAGCTAAGTCACCTGTTTTATACATTTTTTCATTTGGTATAAAGGGGTTCTCTATGAACTTTTCCTGAGTTAATTCAGGTCTATTTAGGTATCCCCGAGCTAATCCCTCTCCACCAATACATAATTCACCTAGAACTCCGCTTGGTTGGAGTTGATTATTTTTATCTAGAATATATACCTGTGAATTTGATATAGGCTTTCCTATTGGAATGTTATTATAACTTTCATTTACAACAAAACTTGTCGTAACAACTGTATTTTCAGTTGGTCCATAATTATTGACAAGTTGGTAACTTTGTTTTCTATAATTTTTCAGTTTGTCTCCCCCAGTAAGTAAGAATCTTAACGAATTGTTTTTAACTTTCATAAATTGCTCACACATCTGGGTTGGTAGAAAGCTGATTGTTATTTTATTCATTTCATAGTAGTCATTTAATTTATTAATATCCAGCCTAATTT
>DAOVRZ010000132.1:0-13260 GCA_030627905.1 Halanaerobiales bacterium | reverse complement strand
TTAACAGTGGATAGTTGATGCCAGCATTACGGCTGAGCCCCATTGTTCCTGCAACTCTGGGCGCAATTTCAAGCAACTTGTATTCATCGTTTCTGGATTTCTTCAATTGGAAGAACCAAACGCCATTAAACTTCAGCCTTCTGTTTATTGTCTGTGCTATCTTCATCACTGTATTATTCATAGGCAAAATTTCAGAGTTGACACTGATACCAGTTTTAATTCGTTTACGATTGCGAAGTTTACACGCTCTCAAGGCTCTATTGAAATCTGTAAAGCAATCAACAGTAGATTCTTCTCCAGGCAAATATTCGCACACTACAATGTTAGGGTTTTCATAGAAAGCATTTTGAAGTTCATGCATACTCTTAATGATTTTTGCTCCGTGGGTTCCCTGCCCAACATCTGGCTTGATAAACACTGGGAAAGTTTCAACGCTCTCTTTGTTCTCATATATAGTTGGAACAAATCCTTCGCTGCTAAAAAATCTGTATGTTTCAATTTTTGAGCGACATATTCTAACAGTATTTAAATCTGTTGTTATTATGGTTGCCTTTATGTTATCGACATTCTCAGTCAAGCATAATTGGACATCATCATGAGCTGGAAAAATGAAGTCAATGTTGTATTTCTCGATGTATTTATTTAATCTATCAACAAATATATCCTCTGAATAAAACGGTAGTCCTTCAACATAATTTGCGTACACATATCCAGAATGGTCTTTAATACTTGTAAAACCATAAACCTCTATATGGGTTGAATATTTCAATGCTCTATTTATTTCAAGTCCTATCTCTGTGCCAGCAGGGAAAATAGCAACTCTCTTTTTCATACTGCTCACCACCTATATAAATTTTTCCTCGCAAGCAATTAATAAGGTATTCTATTGTTAGAGAAACTGGGCAACTAATTACTAAATGGTTATCCGCTCCCCTATTCCATTTTTTAGTATTATTCAATTTCATTATAGTCATAACCTCCATAATCCTTTTGAATAAATTTGACACTTCTTTTTGCTTGGTATATCTGAATTTCAGGGAAGAAGATTTTTTTAATCTGATATTTTAAGATAACATCATTGTACTATTTTAGAGATTCAAGCTTCTTTCGTTTTCTTCTTAACGACCGTACCAAACAAGTCATATACCGTCTTTAGTTCTTCTACCTTCGCAATTCTACTTATTCCTATGTAAGTTACAATTCCGACAAAAATCTGTACTACTAGTTTTATAAAATAATTATCAGGTAACACTGTTCCACTAAAATAAACTAAAGTCCCCATCAGTATAGAAACTATGAATATAGGCATAATATCTTTTATCTGCTCTTTTGTTGAATATGATAATAGCTCTGCAGAGAAATATGAATTTATAAAATATGCAATATATAAATTTAATGCGGCCACCCAAAGCAATCCCATAATTTCACGTATCATAAAAGTATATTTTAAAAAATAATTAGTCTTTCAAAGAAGAAAGTTTGCAATTCTTCTGTCTGCATTATATCATTTTTGCCTACTTTATTAATATAAAGCTACTTTTGTTATCCAACTTAACTTGGGTACAACCTAAAAATATAGAGTTTTTTACATCATTATCTTATAACTTTTTCTATTATTCTTTCTGTTAAATATTTGAATAGAATTTTTCAAACCAGAATATATTTTTTTTCTAATCATAATCTCACATTTTCTATAAAGCTGTATCAATGGATGACCCCATCCCATTATTCTATAAACCTTTTTTTGATAGTTTTTATCCTCAATAACATAATTAGGGTGTTTTAATGGAAAGTCGTACTCATAAGTCTTCATATAAAACACACGTCTAATTCCTTTAGGTAATAGATGCATAAAATCAGCTGAATGTACAGACCCTTCTCCAATTCCAATATTAGAAATCATATTTCGAGTAGCTACTATATTTAATTGATTGTGCAAATCTATTGCTGCTGAAAAGAAAAACTCAGGTCCTGCAATATGTCCATCAACTAATTCTCCATTAGCATATCCATTATATTTCTTCCACATATTTTTTTCTTTTATAGCATTTTCTTTTAATCTATTCATTATATATTGATCTTCTCCATATTTGAAATCATAATCGAAGTTTTCATATGTCCTTTTCCATATGGCAAATCCCCATATTGATCCTTGGTTTGAAAAAAAATAATCAGAGCTAACCTCTTTATAATTCCCAAGATGATTCATGCCGCATATTCTATTTATTCTCAAATCATCTTTATATTTTTCAAGTAACTCCGAACAAAATTGAAAAAAACTAAGAGAAGGGAGGACATCATCTTCTAATACAATACATCTATCTACTTTTTTGAAAATAAATTCACGTGCATTTTTCCCCGTTACATACATTCCTTGGTTTACATTTGAGTACAATCTATATACCTTACATTCCCAATCAATATTTTCTACTATTTTTCTACTAGCTATTATTCTTTCTTTATCTGTATCCACAAACTCTCTTGGTCCATCTGAAACCAAAAATAATGTACTAGGTCTAGCTTTTGTTACTACACTAAATACTTTTTCTAGATTATCGGGTCTAACAAATACATGTATCATTACCGGAACATCTACTAAATATGGTTTCATGAATTACTACCTCTCCTTTCTTATTTTAAATATTACACCCTTGACCAATTTTTTTTCATAAGAATTAAAAGACATTACCCACATCAATAAAAAATATACTACTGCGAGACTTGCAGCTTTAGAAGCAAAATATATAAGATTTGGTGCTGAAAATGATTCTTGAATTAAAAACCCGACTAACAAAGAAACTACCATTGGGAATAACATCTTTAAATGACACTCTTTAAAAAACCTAACTATATTAAGTCCAATAACCCGATTATATATTATATTCATAATAATTATTGAGAAAACTACATTACCAACGAAAATGCCAATCGCAGAACCAATCGCCCCAAATTTTGGAGCTAACAAAACTGAAACAAATAGAGTTAAGATAGCATTACCTACGTATACAATCGCTCTATATCTAATTTTATTCAACACAATTAGCAGAGTGTATGCAATGTTTTCAGTAAAACTAATTATGCCTGTTGAAACTAAAAGCAAAGCAACATAGTAAGAATCTTGAAAGTCTATTCCCATCCACAATATAATAAATTCTTTTCCTAAAGAAATAAAACCAATTATTATTATTCCAACTATGAATAGCTGCACTCTTCCTACTTTTATCATTAAAACAGTAATTCTTTCTCTTTCATCACTTTCGGTTACTATTCTTGTGATTTTGGGAAGAAAAAGTCCATTTAATGCTTCTGAAAACCTCCAAGTATACCCTTCTATAACGTGTCCAATAGCAAAAACCGAGATTGCTATACTTCCTGAAAGCGCGCCTAAAACAGCTGGAGTTATAGTTAATATAAATCTTTGACTTATAACAATAATTGTCATCCATACAGAAAACTTAAATATACCGGTAAGAGTTTCTTTGTTTTTATATTTTATGTTAATCTTTACTTGAATACTTTTTCTTATATAATGTAACTTAATTACAATAATCAATATTCCACTTAATACGTTTACTAAAACAAGTGCGTACAACCCGTAACCCATGATTAAAGCTATAATCATTAATCCCATAGTTACTACTCTATTAACCAAGTCACATGCCTTCAAAAACACAAATCTTTCATAAGAAATAATTATCGAATTTAGTGGTATAAATGGAAATGATATTATACTAAATAAACCTGCAATACAAAATACAATTTTAAATTTCGCTATCTCTTCTACTGATAGATTGACAAATATATTATTAATTAAAGAAAAGAATACGACCAAAGCTATAGCCACAATGACAGCTATAAAAAGATATATTTTAGCAGTTATTCCTAAAATATTCTGTATACTTTTCTCGTCATTTTTAGCTCTAGATCGAGTAATGAGGCGTGAAATCGCACTACTTAGTCCAAAATCCATAACAAAAAAGCTAATTACAGACATTGCAAGAGTGTATATTCCATAATTTGCTTGCCCTATCTCTCTAACCATCCATGGTATGTATAATAATCCCACAATTATATTAAATCCTATTGATAAATAGGACATTATTGCTCCAACCTTTATTTGCTTTGAACTGTCAATATTATTCTCTCCCATTGATATGATACTCCAGTCTCTTGCTTTTGAAATTTTATTTTGCCCATACCGCAATATTTATGATTTTTACATAACTTTGTATAATCTTAACGACCTTCACCGACACATTCTCATCCACATAGTCAGAAGCAATAACTGTTTTTTCTCTATACTTCCACATTGCCCTACTTAGTTCAACTGCCTGTACAATATCTCTTTCTGTAACCCCACCAATAACGACAGTACCCTTATCTAATACTTCCGGTCTTTCGGTAGATGTCCTAATGAGCACTCCCGGGAAACCAAGTATGGCTGACTCTTCTGATAAAGTGCCACTATCCGACAATGTACAGAATGAGTTTAGTTGAAGTTTGTTATAGTCAAAGAAGCCAAAAGGTTTAAGTTGTCTTATTAATGGATGGAACTTAAATCCTCTTTCTTCAATCTTCTTCCAACTCCTCGGATGGGTCGAGTAGATAATTGGTAATTGATAAGTTTCTGCAATACTATTAAGTGCATTCATTAAAGAGAAAAAGTTTTTCTCATGGTCAATATTCTCTTCTCTATGAGCAGAAACTAGTATATACTCTCCAGCTTCAAGTCCAAGTTCATTTAATACTTTACTTTTCTCAATCTTATTCATGTTTTTATTCAACACTTCTGTCATAGGAGAACCTGTAACAAATATGTGCTCTTTTCTTATTCCTTCTGATAGTAAATATCTTCTGCTATGTTCTGTATATGGTAAGTTTATATCTGATATATGATCTACAATTTTTCTATTAATCTCTTCAGGTACATTTTGATCAAAACATCTATTTCCCGCTTCCATATGGAAAATTGGAATCTTTAATCTTTTTGCAGGGATTGCACATAGTGCTGAATTTGTATCTCCTAAGATTAATACTGCATCTGGTTTTTCTTTAGATAACACTTCATATGATTTTGTAATAATATTTCCAATTGTCTCTCCTAAATGTTCTCCAACTGCATTCAAATAATGATCCGGTTTTCTTAATCCTAGCTCGTCAAAGAAAACTTGGTTAAGTGTATAATCCCAATTCTGCCCTGTATGAACTAACACATTGGTAAAATATTTATCACAAGCTTTAATTACTTCAGATAACCTTATTATTTCTGGTCTAGTTCCCACTATTGTCATTACTTTCATTTTTTCCATCTATTTAAACCTCCAAGAAATATGTGTCTGGTTTTTCCGGATTAAAAGGTTCATTCGCCCACATTATGGTCACCATATCCGAATCACCAAGATTTTCGATATTGTGGGTGTAGCCAGTTGGAATATCAACCACTTCCAGATTATCAGCACTAACGAAATATTCTATGATTTCATCAGACCCAATTTTACGGAAGCGGATGACACCCTTACCGCTTACCACAAGAAACTTTTCGTTCTTACTATGATGCCAGTGATTTCCTTTTATAATACCAGGTTTTGAAATGTTCACGGATACTTGTCCTCTATCCTGAGTCTTGATAAACTCAGTAAAGGATCCTCTATTATCCACATTCATTTTTAATGGATAGCTGAACTGATCTTTCGGGAGATAACTTAGATATGTACTGTATAATTTCTTTGTAAACTCATCAGACATATTAGGAACAGAACGTTCTTCACGACTGTTCTTGAATGAATAAATTAAATCAACTATCTCCCCAAGAGTAATAGTATGAACCACCGGAACTGCACAAAATTCACCCACAGAGTTTTCCTTACCATTTAGAGCGTTTGTGAGTTCCTCTACTACATCATCTATATAAACTAAATTCATAACAACATTGCGATCATTCAGCGTGATAGGCAAATCATGAGCAATATTATTACAGAACGTAGCAACTGCACTATTATAGTTGGGTCTGCACCATTTACCAAACACATTAGGGAAACGGTAGACAAGTACTTTCGCTCCTGTTTCTCTAGCATAATCGAATATCAAATCTTCTCCAGCTTTTTTGCTCTTTCCGTAAGTATTATCAAGAGCTGCCTGAGTTGACGATGAAATCATAACAGGGCGGGTATTTTTGTATTTTTTTAAAGTCACTAGCAATTTCGAAGTAAAGCCAAAGTTACCCTCCATATACTCCGACTGCTCTTTCGGACGATTTACTCCTGCTAAATGAAAAACAAAGTCTGCCTCTTTACAGTAGGTATCCAATAAAGGTGGATCAGTATCTATATCATACTCAAGGATATCCGTATATTTTCGATTTTTTAGTTCAGCAATAAGATTTTTACCTATAAAACCTCTTGCACCAGTTACAAGTATCTTAATGATTTATTCCAGCCTTTCAACTCATTTTGTACATAGTCTAATGCCAGGAGCTTTTCTTTTATCTGCTCTATGTTAAGTCTTTCTGTATTATTAGAGTTATACTCTTCTTCAGAAGATAATTTCTGATCTCCTTCTACAAAATATTTATCGTAGTTAAGATCTCTTTTATCAGCAGGTACTCTAAAGAGTCCACCTAAGTCCTGAGCAGCCATATGTTCTTCTCTAGTAAGGAGGGTTTCATATAGTTTTTCACCATGACGAGTTCCTATAATTTTTATTTCATTATCTGCATTAAACAACTCTTTGACTGCTTGAGCTAAGTCACCTATGGTAGATGCTGGAGCCTTTTGTACCATAATATCTCCCGTCTCAGCATTTTGAAACGCGAAAACTACAAGTTCTACCGATTCTTCAAGGTTCATTAAAAATCTAGTCATGCTTGGATCTGTAACTGTTAAAGGTTGTCCATTTTTTATCTGTTCAATAAATAGGGGTATCACAGAACCTCTCGATGCCATAACATTTCCATAACGAGTACCACAAATAAGGGTTTTGTCAGGATCAACAGTTTTTGATTTCGCTATAAATATTTTTTCCATCATTGCTTTTGAAATACCCATAGCATTAATGGGATAAGCAGCCTTATCAGTAGATAAACAAATTACTTTTTTAACTCTACTTTCGATGGCAGCTGTAAGTACGTTATCTGTGCCTAATACATTGGTTTTAACTGCTTCAAGTGGAAAAAATTCACAAGATGGAACTTGCTTTAGAGCTGCTGCATGAAAAATAAAGTCTACGCCGTGAATTGCATTTTTTATAGATTGTAGATCTCTCACATCCCCAATGTAAAACTTAATTTTGTCATTGTTATACTCTTTCCGCATATCATCCTGTTTCTTCTCGTCGCGAGAGAAAATACGGATTTCACCAATATCAGTCTCGAGAAAGCGGTCTAAAACGGCATGTCCGAATGAGCCAGTACCTCCTGTTATTAAAAGGGTTCTATCTTTGAACATAGTTACGTTTCCTCCTAACATAAAAAATTGGGTATCGATAAATTTTTAAATAAATTTCTAGTAGATACAAATATACACCTCCAGAAAAGATAGCACAAATTTACTTAAGCTAGCCGTTATCGTTTGCTATTTTTCGATATATATCCATTATTTGCAATACATTTTGTTCCCTATCGTTTATTTTTTTTGCACTTTTTTTTGCGTTCATTAAAAACATTTTTGCTAAATCATCACTAGTGAATATCTTTTTTATATAATGAGCCAGCATATATGGGGCATCATGTTGATAAAAATAACCATCCATTCCATGTTCTAGTCGATTAGTAACCTCACCAACATATGAAGCCGCACACGGAACCCCTAACATTTTAACTTCACTTAAAGAATTACTCTCATTTTCTATGCTTGATGAGGATATATACACGTGAGATCTTAAATATCTATTACACATTTGCTGTTCATCTAAGCTTCCCAAAAAGAATTTCTTTCCAGTTAAATTGTATTTTTTAATAAGTTTGCACAAGTATACCCCGTAGTATGTTCTCTTTACATAATCAAAGATACCTCCGCCACTTTTTGTGACATCTCCTCCGGCAACATACAGCTTTGCTTGTGGAAATGATTTTACTATCTCAACCATTGCTTCAAGAACATTATGTAAGCCTTTTATCGGATAGTTGCCTTGGCTAACGAACATTGAATATCTCTCGCAATTATCAATATCCCATCTTGATGTATAAAAAGCATCTCTTAGAATCTCATTGCAGGTATAGTAATTAGCTGTTGGATTTATCTGGCTTACATAAGCAAAATCCCATTCTGTTCTTCCAATTACATGGTAGACTTTTTGAAGTGCTTTAATTTCAAAAAGTCCACGTTTCTTATATTTCAATTGTTGTTGCTTAATACAATCTTGCTTTAAAAGATCCCACAAAGTATATCGGTAAACAACGGAAAACGGCAGTCTTGATAAATAGTGTTTTGCAATCAAAGAAGAAAAGCCCTGCAAAGATATAACGGTTCGTTCTATTAACCCTTTGCTTTCGCATGCACAAATCATAGACAATGACCGGGAACACCCCGTTCCCCAAATATGTATAATATCAGGATTTGTAATCTCAAGAACATTATGAAATTCTTCGCTCAACATTATCTGTTCACGTTGTCCATCACGTTTAAGTTGAAAAAAACCATAATAACGTCTTGTTGTTGATAGTTCTCCCCATTCCCCCAAAAACCCTTAAATAAAGACTTGTACATAATATAGTTCCTTCATCATAGTCTTTATCTACTATAGCCTTCACTGTTGAAGTTTCTAGCCCTAAGATAAAGCTGTAAACAAGGCTGTAAATGATAAAGCATAATTTAACTGTCCATATTTCTCTGGCCCAAAGTACCTAGTAATTATTGCGGTGACAACTGCCCCTATTATCATAGTGAAAACTTTGTCACCAACTAACCAGCTAGAGTTTTTAATGATTTTAGTTACTACTTCACTATTTAGAATGGCTTTTTTTGATTTTATAATTTTTCCTTGTATATTCAATTAGAATTCCCTCTTTGGTAATATATTTCTATATATCTCTATCAACCTATTTGCATTTGTTTCTCTATCATGAGTTTTCATAGCCTTCTCTCTAGCTTTTTTTGAAAACTTTAAAGCTATATCTTTATTTGAAAAAATCTCACATACGTAGTATGCCAACATATAAGGAGCATCATGCTGATAAAAAAATCCGTCCTCATTGTGATTAATTCTATCTATAACTCCACCAACATAAGAAGACACAGATGGAACGCCTAACATTTTTGCCTCACTTAAAGAATTAGATTCATTCTCAATAGTTGATGCAGAAACAAATATATTTGATTTTAAAAATCTTTCACACATTTGCTTTTCGTCTAAAGGTTCTGTAAATATTATACTTTTTTCTAGTTTATAATCTTTAATCAGTTTCTTAATATATTTTCCATAATAAGTCATCAATAATTTATCTTTTAAGGTATCTGATTTAGTAATATCTTTTCCACTTACATACACTCTTGTATCTGGAAACCTTTTTAACATTAGTAGCATTGCTTCAAGTACAAAATGAAACCCTTTTATTGGATAATGTGCTTGGCTAAGAAAAATTGAATGTTTTTCACACTTTTTTATATCCCATTTATGTTTATAAAATTCTTCTCTTAAAGTTTCATTACAAAAATGATATTGTGCGTTAGGATTTATCTGAGAAGTATATGCTTTGTCCCATGTAGTACGACCTATTATATGATTTACTTTTTTTATAGCTTCAATCTCATTCTTACCTTTTTTAAAAAATAATTTCTGTAATCCTATTACATTGTCCTTTCTTAAAATATTTCTAGGGGTAGCCCCGTATACAACTTTCCAAGGTAAATTCGCAAAAGTGTGTTTGGATATAACCGATACTAATCCCTGAATAGATATAGCTATCTTTATTTTTTCTCTATTGCAAGCATTGACCATTGAAAGTGAATGAGCTAACTCGGTTCCGTAAATATGTACAATATCTGGCTTAAATTCTTTTATTATTTCTAAAAAATTAGTATTATTTTCAATTATTTCTTTATCTTTATCTTTTACAGGCTTAAACGCATAATATGTTATTTTATCACCTTCAAGCTTTTTGAAATTTTGAATCCCCTTTTTAGGAAATGCAATTGAAAGCTTTATTCCATCTTGAATTGCTAAGTCTTTAGATGCATTTATAAGCCAACCTCCAAATGGAGAAGGTTTTTCATTCATCAATAGACTTGCTTCTGGTAATGCTATATTGATAAGCCATAAAATTTTCATAATTCAATTACCCTTTCCAAATCAATAATTGTATTGTTCTTATTTATACTGACCAGTATATTCTATTTAGTTTAAAAGAACTACTATTTTGATTGCCAAATAAAATAATAAGGATCATAGCCTGTTCCTTCTAATGCAAAATAGTTATATAAAATAAGAAGAAAAATTGCTGCTAATATGTAAATTGCTTTTAAGTTTTTATTTCTAATAGATACTACAATTTTAGGTATCATTAAGCATGAATAAGGCATAAAAAACACCGAAAATCTTTGTAACAAGTGAACATTTAAACCAAATAATGAAAAAATGCTATAATAAATAACGGCATTTGCCCATATTTTAGTTTTAACATCGTTTAGATCCAATCTTTTAAAGTGAAGCAATATAAAAATCAAAAACAATATTGGTGCTATCACATTTTTGTAGTTATAACCCGTCATACCATAACTTGTCGCTGTGTAATATGTATAAAAATATTTTCGTCCCAATATAACCATATTTTCAATAAAGAAAGTTGATAGCATAAATCCAATAGCAATAAAAACTACTCTTTTTATACTTAACCGCAAATTTAGAACAAAATAGAATAACCCCATAATAATGGCTGTTTTATGGAATAAGGTCGCTAAAAAAACAAAAATCATATATTTTATTAGATTTCTCTTATAAAGATATCTGGATGCTGCAAATATTATAGCTACTGATAAAATTTGTCTAGCTATATTGAATGATGTATAAAAAGGACCTATTGTAGTAAATATTAAAACGCTCAGCCAAATGATAGCCGACTCTTTTCTAAATTCTCTAAAAAATAAGAACAAAATAATTAAAGAAGTAGCGATAAATATATATATTCCATCATTAGTAAATAATCCAATTATTCTATTTAAGATTACATACCCAATTTCTTGACCAAATTTATACTGAAAAATCTCTCTAAAACTAAAGAGATTGTAGTGTTTAAATAATCCAAGATAGCCATTATAGTCTGAGGTAAAATCTCCTCTAAAAGCCGATATTATAAATAATAAAATAAAACTTGAACTTAAAAAAAGTAGATCACTTGGACTATTAAAAAGTTTTCTATGTGTAATTTCATTAGATTTTTTAGGTACATATATTATAGCTAATAGAAGTATTGAAATATTTACTAATACATAAATTATCATACTTATATCAATTCTCCTTACTTCTATTTACAATCATTCCTTCAATATATACAATAATACAATCTAAAGAGAAATCTTCATTCATTACTTATTTAATTACTTTAATTAGAAGGCTCATAATTTAACGTTTAATATCTACTTAACAATCACTTCAGTATATACAATTCAGAAATCTAATAATATCAAAGTGACTACCCTGTAAAACAATTGTATATTTCAGAAAATCCAACTTGTTGTTAATTTCTTTATACTTAATTCATGATATCATTTGAAATAGTATAGTATTTTTAAAAAACATTATTTAAATAAATTAAGAGAATGATATCTACCGTATTAAATAATCTACAATCATCATTTACCGCTTAAGATCTAATTTCCTCTAGCATTTTAATTATTCTTCTAGCCTGTTTTATATTATTTTTCTCTTCTAGAACATATTTTTGCGCTTTTTTACCAAAGATAAATAACTCTTGAGAACTTTTTTCACAGACTTCTACAATCTTTTCTGCCATGCCTTGAACTGTATTTTTATCTATGAAAAATATATACTTTTCATACTCATCAGGAATTCCCAACAGTTTATACGCGATTGTAGGCCGTCCTGAAAGCAGGTATTCCATATTCTTAGATGGAAAAGAGAATTTTGTAAATTCCTCCTCTGGGTTTCTAGGATTAATAACAATTGTTGATTTATTTTGCAATTGAAGAGCCTTATCTCTGTTTACACGACCAAAAAACTTTATCCTTGGATCTAAAGCACTCATTTTAATAATATCATCTGTAGCTTCACCTTCTCCACATATCCAAAGACGATAGTTATCATTTTTTATAAGAGAAAATGCTTCCAAAAGAGTGCTTATACCATACTTTTTATTCAGAGTGCCTGTATACAATATGCTTTTTATTTTAGAGGAAGTCATCGGATCAACGCATGACTGTAGTGATTCCTTTTTATTGACTATTCCTTCCATAACTATATATGGTTTCTCTTTAATGTTAAGAACCTCTGCCATATATTTGGTCAATAAGACATATGAATCAATATATTTTAATAGTGAATTAATTATCTTACAATCTATGGATTTAAAAAACGAATAAATTTTCCCCGGACTTTCTCCTATTTTCATGTATTGAGGTAAATCAGGTACTATTAAACATGTTATTATGTCTGGGTTTATATCTTTAGCTTTTTTTGTAGCATATAAAAAAGGGGTATGTACCGAGTAAGCAACAATAACTTTCTGTTTCAAATTATCAGTTTTAGCCCATTTTTTTATAAAAGTAGATAGTCTTCTTGCTCTAGACAAGTGCTTTATGCCATCAATATTTATAAAACCTATATTGTTATCTTCCGCCCCTTCAGCATGGTGCCATTTATAAGATTTAATAATAACTTCTTTATAATTTTTAGGATAAGAACCTATAAATGTAGAATTTAATATATTTATATTGGTATCATTGCATTTATCAAGACCTCTAATTATATTCCATTGAAGAGCATTGGCTGCAAATTGAACATTTCCTTTGCTGTCATTAAATATCTGCTTTTCCTTATCTTTTGGAAAAACTCCACCAATAAATAATATATCCATAAGAATATTATCCTTTCACCCATATAACTTTATCAATAATCTTTATATAACTTTGTATTATCTTTTGACTTATCAATTAACTATTTAATAATCCTATATTTAAAAAAATTGCTTCCCCAATCCCAATCAATTATTTAAGGAATATCAATATCTTCTCTCGCTATCAATCGGAGATTTTCATCTTCTTTTAAATAATTAACTAAATTTTTTATTTTATTTTCTTGTTGGTGAATAAG
>DAOVRZ010000070.1:0-31077 GCA_030627905.1 Halanaerobiales bacterium | reverse complement strand
ACTCTCCCAATAAGTTTCTCTATCTCCATCCAAAATATTAGTTAATAATATGTCAGCTGAATCAATAGCCTGACCATCTTCATATATCTCCCAATCAACAACATAAATTTCTCCTCGATCAAAGTATAGTTTTAACCCTACATCTTTCAAGCTAAAACCATTCTTCTTCTGATCACCCAATTTTATCTCTAAAGTATTCTCTCCCTCTTGTATAAATCCAGGATAGACCAGACGCTGAATATTCTCCCACTGATGACGTAAGTGTGGTGTAGAAACAGTAAGATAATATTCTCTAGAATCATTTATAGAAAACTTACCTTCTTCACCTTCGACATCGTAACTTTGGTACAACAGTTCTGCTTTCTCTAAATCTAGTAAGCTACGATTTATCTGAATCTGATATATATGTTCTTGAACAGTGCCTGAAGATTTTCCAAATTCTATTTCTCCCAACACATCTGCAGAAAAAATTTCAACTGTTTCCTGGCTATTCACTCCCCAAAACTCAATCTCAGAAATTCCGGTATCTGTCTGAATACTGGTTCCTGACAGTGATAACTTTACTCTCTCTACATCATTCCACTCAAGCTCAATCCGATTCCAACCTTCATTCAAACTCTCTTGACTAAACTCACCTACTTCAGCTGTATTTCGCCAATAACCATCTCCTAAATCATAGGAGATCAGAAGAGTTAAATTTTTCTTCTCAGCAATAAAAAGCTTTATCGCTGTTAGATTAGTCTGTTCTTCAAAATCATAAACTAACTCTAAACTACCTTGATTAAAGGGATCAACAATGACAACTCCATCATCCAACATCCCATCAAAATATCCCTGACATCCTTCTGTCATATCTAATGGTAATATTTTTACCTGATGACTATAGGCTGATACGCCTACAGTCATCATTAGAATCATAGCTATAAATAATATCAATAGCTTTCGTCTCATGATCTACTCCCCCTCCACTTCATAGTTGCCCTCATTTTCGAGGAAGAAATTTAACTTCTCAACTTTTATCCATGTCAAAAATTCATCATAATAATCTGCTCTTCTGTTTTTACCAAAGCCACATCTTAAAACAATCGGTGCTGCCCCTTTATCCATGGGAATTAATGAAGCACTTGTATTTACCGCTATCACTTTCTCTTTCTTAATAGATTCGTAAAGTTTTTTATGTAAGGAATATCTATTATTTAACATAAGATTTATTACCAAACTTCTTTGCGTGATCCCCTTTTCTATTAGTGACCATTCCTCTCCTAATAGAATTCTCAGCAACCAATCAACTGGAATCACTTCTGATTCTTGATTTGGTCTCCTAAAATAGAACGGTAAAGATCTCTTTAAAAAAGTTCTTTCAGATAAACCAGATGTATGAGTTAAAAGATCATAAATAGTAACATTTTTTAATGTAGGATGAACTTGAGTTCCAAAAAAATCAATGATTTTTTGCTTTAGATATACTTCTTTCTCTTGAATAAGTTTTATTATGCTAGGCCAAATTGATACAACTTTAATCAAAGATGCTATATCAAATAAAGTATCTTTTGCCATCAAAGTCTTAGATGGAAATATCTGACTATAACCATATGCTTGGTGAAATAACCGTTCTTGACCTTTTCCAATCAATATAACTGCACCAGGAATTTTTTCTTCTATAATCACATTATTCAAATAATGATCCAGTTTATTTAATTTTAAATTAATTGATATCACTCATAGATCTCCTTTCATTTTAAAACTGGGAGAAGTTTTGTAACTTGAATGCTGATTTTCCAACCAGTACATTGTCTCCAATATAAACAGGAACTTTTATTTCTTTTTTAAAATTCATAAAATATCATGATAATCATATAATAAATAGCGTTTTGTGTCAATAATGAATCTAAAATTGCGAGTTCTTTGAAATAAGCATTTGTATATCCAATAATTATTAACTATAAATATTGGGAAATTATAATATATTTACAAGTTACTCTAAACAAAAAGGAATCCCCTTGAGGGCTAAAGTAATTGTTTGCTGTAAAAAGTCGAATTAACTCCTCCCACATAACTTGATTTTTCTTGTATAAAATTAAGCCATCCCTGCCATACTAATATTAGTATCTTTCCCAAAATAAAAAAAGGCAGGGCTTCATCACCCTACCTCTCTTATTAATTCTTAACTATTTAACTTGACAACTCTCAGCATACTTAGCTTCAATCTCACGAATTCTTGGAAGACCAATAATGCTGTTAAAATCTGCAAATGGAATCATTTTATCAATATAACCTGCAGTAGTGTTTTCTGCTTTCAAATTCTCCATCAGATCAAGCATAGCTTTGGTAGTAACATATACTGAAGCAGTTGGATAGATTACGATATTGTAACCAATCTTCTCAAGCTCTGCATTTACTAACAATGGAGTTCTACCACCTTCAACCATGTTAGCAAGAGTTGGCTTACTAATAGCTTCATTTACCATGATCATCTCTTCTTTACTCTCAACAGACTCGATAAAGATCAGATCTGCTCCTGCTTCTTGGTAAGCTAACCCACGTGCAATAGCTTCTTCAATACCATGATTGGTACGAGCATCAGTTCTAGCAATGATAACTAAGTTTTCATCACGACGAGCATCCACAGCAGCTTTAATTTTTCCAACCATCTCTTCTTTGGAAATAACTTCTCTACCCTTCATATGTCCACATTTTTTAGGAGCAACTTGATCTTCTAATTGAATTGCAGCAACTCCAGCTTTTTCATATTCTCTGACTGTTCTTTGAACATTCATTGCATTACCAAAACCAGTATCAGCATCAGCAATTACTGGAATATTAACTGCTTCTACAAAGTTAGCAGCTCTTTGTACCATCTCAGTCATGCTCAATAAACCAACATCTGGTTGTCCTAAATGACTAGCAGCTTGACCATAACCTGTCATATATACAGCTTGGAAACCTACTCTTTCAATAATCTTAGCTGTCAGTGCATCGTGAGCACCCGGAGCAATCAGTAATTCCTTCGCATTCAACATCTCTCTCAACTTTATTCTTTGATTCATTTACATTCTCTCCTTTAATATTAATTTTTACTGGCGTTAATTGATTTAATCCCCACTTAAATGCTTGTTCTATCTTATTCTCAGCTAATACTCCGATTGAAAAGAGGGAATAATTCTGGTCATAGTAGATATTAAATTGCTTCGGTATAAGAGAAATCCTTGGACGAGAAAATGCTTTGCTAATGATAATCTCTACCTCTTCTTTTTCTAAGTGAGCAAAGATTCCACCTACTGCAATAACTGTCTCAACCCTTCTCAAATCACGACCTACAGGTGTTCCTGGTACAGAACCCATGACTGGGTCAAATTCCTGTGATATAAATCCAGCATGACGTTTTAGGGAAACTTCAATGGCACAGATTGCTAATGCCCGATCAAATAAGCGCTCTGTTTCATCTTCTGCTACATATTCTGGATTTTTGTTAGCCTTAGCTACAAACGCCTGAAATTTTTCTTCCAAACCAATACCATCGATTTGAGATAATATATATTTCTCCCCAACAGTCTCTACAATTCCAGTAATACTAACCCTCAACCCTAAGTTACCTTCTACAGTTCTATAAGCTACCTGTTTTTCATTGGTAACAATTAAGCCTTTTTCTTCATCCCGCATCTTCTCCATCTCAGGAAGTACTGAATGAATATCTGTTGTAGCACCACCGAGATCAATAATGATCAGATTACCCAAACCTTCTTCCTCATAAGTACCTTTTGCCAAAAATTCCGATGCCATTAAAACAGCACCTGGAGTCGGGATTACTTTGTCATTGGTAATCCTATTTAGGATTCCTTTTAAACCTTTAGCCCGAGTAATCTGACGAATAAATTCAGAATGAATTGCAACACGTGCAGGTTTAACAACCAATTTATGAATTGTAGGCATTACATTTGGCACCCTTTTTACCCGATACCCTGCATTTACTAACATTTCTTCTACCTTAGGTTGTACTAAAACATTACCTGCTAAAATCACAACAGCGTTAATCTTACTATCTATTATTATTTCAGCATTCTCGATTAAAGATTCCTCATCTCCACCATCTGTACCGCCAGCTAATAATACAATATCTGGTGCGATCTCTTTCAGAATCTCTAAACGATACTCCTTACTCTCTTCACGAGAAACGATCTCTAAAACTTTAGCTCCAGAAGCCATAGAGACTTCTTTAGCAGCTTTTGCTGTAACCCGTGGCATATAACCTAAAGCTACCATTCTAAGTCCACCAGCAGCACTGCTGGTGGAGAATATTTTCTTTGCTTCAATGGTATCTAAACCAAGTTTAACGCTTAAGTCAGATAATGCCTCGTTAATTCCTATCTCAACATTATCAACAGTAGTCGGAGCTTGTGCACGCTCAATAAATCCATCTGGTCCATAAGCAACTATTTTAGTATAGGTACTTCCTATATCAAAAACTACAATATCGACAGTAGACATAAGGCCTACCTCCAATTCGCGGCTTTCTACGCTATTAACGCGAAATTATTTTATATTCCAAACTGTAGTTGGAATATAAGCATAACCTTCCATAATTCTACGAGCAGTACGACCAATTGCTGCTCTTTCAAGAGAAATTCCATCTTTAACATCAACCCGAACTTCAATATCAATAATTCCAGCTGGGTGACCGATGTTGATTAAGTCTTTCCCCATCGCTTCTGGGCGAAGTGCTTCGTTTACAATAGTTCCTGGAATCTTAGAAGCAGTTCCAGTACAGATTGTTCCAGTACCAGCATATGTTTTATGCGTGACTTGCATAAACATTAATCTTGAAACTACATCTACATTTTCAGCAGAAATCGTATTGCCAGTAGTAAAATCTACATAATCTTGTGGAGCAGAAACAAAAGCTATCATTGGAAATGCTGGAGATTCTGCTTTAGCTGTAGAAGCATCTTTAACCATACCGATCATTTCAGCAGCTTTTCCTCTAATCTTTTCTAACAATGCACATAATTCAACATTGCCATCTACTTCTGCAGGAGTCTCAATTCCTGTTAATTTAAGATCTTTAGCTCGAACAAAAACCATTGGATTTGCAGCATCCACTATAGATACTTCAAGCTTGCCAAAACCATCAATTTCAACCTCCTCAATAACATTTCCTGTAGGTAAAACATTTCCAGTAGCAGCCCCTGCGGTATCTGCAAAATCTAAAGCAATTTTTGCTCCAGTTCCTGGAACACCTGCAATTTTATATTCACCAGATATAGATGCTTTACCTTCAAAAACAGGTACATCAGCCACTATAATTTTGCCAGTATTAGTATTTTGAATTCTAACTGTTGTAACAGGCTCAACTACTGGTACTAAACCTTCATCTACCGCAAACGGGCCAACACCTGCAGAGATATTACCACAGTTACCAGAATAGTCAACTTTAGTAGAATTAATACTTACTTGAGCAAAAGTATAATCTATATCAGCATCTTCTCTAGTTGAAGGCTCGATAATAGCTAATTTACTTGTTAATGGATCAGCACCACCAAGTCCATCAATTTGACGAACATCTGGGCTACCATACAATCTTAAAATTACATTATCTCTTAATTCTTGATCTTTTGGAAGATCACTTGCATGAAGATAAATTCCCTTACTTGTTCCACCGCGATAAATTGTAGTTCTCAGTTTACGCTGTTCCATTATTACTCATCGCCCTTCATTTGATTTTCGACCCATTTAACTACATCTTTAGGATCGGTACCTGGGCCAAAGAATTGATCTACACCCATAAATCCAGCACCCTCGGTTGCAATCTTTTCATCAAACTTAGCATGATCTTCTTCCTTTTCAGCAATCCGACCACCAGCCATAAGTTTTACTTTATCACGTAAACCAAGCTCTTTTAAACGTTGGCTAGTTCTTGGGAACAAATCAACACCTAATCCTAATAAGTTACTAATACCGATAACATCAGCTTTCACTTCAGCGGCAACTTCAGCAACAGTCTCAGGAAGATTCATTCCTCTTAAGTGAATTACTTCATATCCTGCATTAACAAATTCATCTTTAATCATTCCAATACCTACCACATGAGCGTCAGCTCCAACGGTAGCCAAAAGAATTTTCTCTTTTTTGGTTACTGGAACATTTTCTTGAACTTTAATATCTTCTTCGGTAAATGGAAGATATTTTGTATCTACATCAACTGGAGAATATCCTTTGATATATCGACGGATTCCATCTTTATCACGATAAGTTCTAACAGCACGCTTTAAATCCCAACCACCAGCGTGTGGAGTATCTAAGACACCAGCTTTACCTGCGTTAACAATCAGATCAACCAATTCTTTTTGATCAAAACTCAACCAAAACTCTTCAGTAATATCTTCTATTTTAAGCATCTCATCTCTTTTTAACGCTGCAGTAAGAACAGCCATAGCTTCAGTAATGATATCTTCTTTGCGTTGATCAATATAAGGATCATTGATCTTAATATCAGCCATACTTTCGAATACATTCTGGCTGGCCCACATAGCTTTACTCATAGAAAGTCCAGTTGGGATACCTACAGACTCTGCAGCCTTTGGACGATAGTAGTTAGCTCCACCTAATTTTGCACTAACAGCCATCCGCGCAAAGTGACCTTGTTCTGCAATCAAATCTCCTGGAGGATTCTGGAATGTTTCAGGAACAACAATCAAGAACTCACTCCATGTTGCTTCACGGAATGCTTTCATTACTGCTAAGTCAGCTAAAAGATTGATTCCGCCAACATTCATCTGAATAGCGCTTAAACCTTTAGGCAAACCAGCATGAATTGCTAAACCTTCAGAAAGCATACACATTGCTAATGCCATTCCATCAGTTCCACCAATATTGTTAATATGCTTATGTGTATCTAATTGAACAAAAATATTATTTTCAGCACAAACTACTAAAGCTTTGTACCCATTCTCTACCTTTGTACGGAAATCATGAATTCCACGACCACCAAAATGAACATGAATAACCGGGCCAATATCTGTTCCATCAAAACCAGCGATCAAAGCATTAATAATAGATAAATGTGGAGTATCACCAGTAGCATTAATCCGTACAGGATGCTTAGCACCACCACCATTAGCAATATATTCACGCTCACCTATCGGAGTAATTCCACCCTTACCTCTAGACTGATTGATTAATTCTTCACCATCAAGAGGATCAATATGACGGGTAGCTTCAGAGTGTACAAATTGGAAGAAATTAATACCTTCTTTTTCGCCCCATTCATTCAACGCTTCAGATTCTTTTAACGTCTCTTCAGCTGTATTTCTGCCTAAGATTGGATTTAAGCATGGTATACCAGTCTCTACAGCTTTTCTACCTAATTCAGCGATTCTATGGCCACTACGAACAACACCAGCAACTTCTCTTGGGTATGGACCTGGCAGACCAACAACATTTCCGTTTTCATCTAAATCAGGCATTTCAATATTAAATACTTTTGCATAAGCTCTGACTCTTTCAATATCCTGACGAATAATCTCTTTAGTCCGTTCTTGCATAATTTGACCTCCCTAAATGTTTACTGTACATCCGTTTAATTTCATTAAGCACCCAGCATTAGTTTTCGAACCTTTTCAATCAACCCACCAGCTTCTAATGTAGCCATTACATTAGGAGCAATTGGTTCAAAGTGAAAAACTTCATTAGTATCTAAATTAGTAATTTTAAATTCTTCCAAATCCAACTCTGCCATCTGCCCATGTTCAAAATGCGCCAATAAATTCGCTTTTACCAATGGCATACCTATATTAATTGAATTTCTTCTAAAAATCCGAGCAAAAGAAGGAGCTATAATTGCACCAGTACCAGCCTCTTTTATAGCCACTGCGGCTTGTTCACGGCTAGAACCTGGCCCGAAGTTATTGTCTGCGATAATAATATCATCTGGTTGAACCTCTTTAGCAAAATTAGGATGTTCACTACCAGCCAAAGCAAATTTCTTTAAATTCTCAGTTGGCTCCGCCATTGCATATCCTGGCAAAATTTGATCTGTATCTACATTTTCCCCAAAAATCCAGACTCGTCCTCTAATTATGTGAGAAAAACTCATTATACCTTCCCCCCTTCAACCAAGCATCCAGCCACAGCAGCATTTGCTGCAACACGAGGAGAAGCAAGATAAATTTGTGCTTCTGTATGACCCATTCTTCCAGGAAAGTTTCTATTAGTTGTGGATATAACTACATCTTCTTCGGTAGCCAAGCCCATATGAGCTCCAAAACATGAACCACAACCAGGATTTGTAACAATAGCATCAGCATCTCTAAATATTTTTGGCAAACCTTCTTCTTCCATTTGATCAAGAACTCTTCTGGATGCTGGTACTACAATCATAGTAACATCTGGATGAATTTTTTTACCTTTAACAATCTCCGCAGCAATCCGCATATCTTCAATTCGACCATTTGTACAGCTACCAACAACTACCTGATTTATTTTCAAACCAGCCAATTCTCGTAATGGTTTAACATTGCCTGGAGAATGAGGACATGCTATTACTGGTTCAAAATCAGAAGCTTTCAGATAATATTGGTTATCTGTTTCACCGATCTCTTCTTCAGTTAAAGCCATATATGCAATCATTACACCCATTTCAATACACATATTACAGATAGTCATCTTTTCAGCCATAGATAATTGGGTAAATCCTTCACCAGAAAAGATAATTCCACGATCAGTAAAACCATCTGTAGTAAATTTCCCAATCAAGGATAAGATTATATCTTTTGCTGAAATGGACTGATCAGGTCTTTCATCCAAATGAATCAGATCTACATATGGAACTTCTAAATCTAAAGTTCCAGTAGCCATGGTTGCGGCTAATTCAGTAGAACCTACAGGAATTGCAATCGCTCCATATGCTCCTGCAGTACATGTGTGTGAATCTGCTCCAAGAACAATATCACCTCGTGTAGCAAATTTTTCTTCTGCTACAACCTGATGAATTACACCTTCACCTTTATTAAAAATCTGGATATTATATTCTTTGTGGAAATTGTATAATTTATTATGAGCTTTGCGAGCATTAACTGTCGCTGCTGGGAATATATGATCAATTACAAAAACTACTTTTTTTGGATCATAAACTTCTTTTATTCCAATTCGCTTGAATTGATCTACTGCCATCGGTGCAGTAACATCATGTGCAATAACTAAATCAACATTTATAGTAACATCTTGACCTGCCTTCACTTCTGGAAGGCCTGAAGCTTTCGCAAGATGCTTTTCGATTACATTCATCACAAATCCCTCCTTCCCGTTTGTATCTTAAGATACTACTACAATTCCTAAATCTTTAGCAATTTTTTGAGCTTCTTCAACAGATGGTAATGCATCTCTGATCACCAATCGTGCACCACCACGATTTAAAGAATCTAGCATAAAAGTTCCTTCAGTCGTTTCTATTGTAACCCTCTGAATTTGAGGAATATCTGTTTCTAATATTTCTATTTCAATACCTGCTTCATTTACTTTTTGAACAGCTTCTTTATAACTCTTTCCATCAGCGGTGCTCGCACCAAAAGCTGCTCCCATCAATACCCCCGGTATATTAATACCACGTCTTGCAAATAATTCTGGATATAATTCCACTTTAATCTTTTTGATTTCTCCTTTAGAAAGACCATTAGCAATCCGACCTGCATTAGTTGGAGAGCCTACAGCCTGGCTGCTTCCTCCAACAACAGCTTGCCCAAATGGCTTAACAATCGAATTTGCACCTTTTGCTAATTTCTTAGCAATCTCTGAAGCTTCTTTAATACTCTCTTCAGCCCGCATTCTTTCTGCATCTTTAATTTCTTCAGAAATCAATGCTTCCACTTCGGGTTTAGTTCTGAAGAATGGCTGCATAAACTTAACAACAGTTGGCACAATATTTTTTGCAGAGAGAGGATGCACAGCAGTTGCCATTGCCATCATTACATCAATCGGTACTGTTACCGGAATAGTAGTCTTCAATGCTAACTGAGCAGAAAGATTTCCCATATGAATAGCTCCTGCAATATGAGTCGCACAAAGACCTGCAACCATAACTCTTGGAGTACATGGATTGGCAATCGTTGGCGAGATAGCAAGTACCATTGCTCTCTCCATCTGACGAGCAGTACCACCATTCAGCTCAACAATAGCAGCAGCAGTTGAAGCTGAACCTGCTCCAAAACCTTCCATGTTACAACCAGTTGTACTCTTACCTACACGGAACAAAGAACCAACTTTCAAAAGTACTGCAATAGCACGTACTATTCTTTCTTTATCATCATAAAACTCTAACATAGCTTGTACTAAACCAGTATAAACACATGAATCTCCTGTTCCTGCACATGGCTCTAATCCACAAGAGTGATTACCAACTTGAGAACTTAAGGTATGAATTAAAGCTCTATCTATGAAAGGATCACCAATCAATGCTTCCCCTGGTGCAAATTTATCCAGTTCTTGACCAACTGTGCCTAAAAGAAAACTATGACCTTCAATTCTACCCGTTTTAGCAGCAGATAAGTTATGATCAAAAGAAGCAAAAACTGCATCCAGAACCTCTTTCTCAGTCATATTTGTCTCTACCATTGCTTCAGCGATCACAACATCACTTACTGAAATTTCTAATTTATCGGCTATTTCAATGCACTGGCCCATTGTTAACTCACCAATAGTATATCCATACTCCTTACAAAAGGAAATAATTTTTTCCACTTTTCTTCCTCCCTTACAATTTATGCGCGCACAGGGGCGCGCAATATTAGCCTTCTGATCTTACTTCAACATCACATAATTTTTCTAATAGAGTAATTACTGCAGAAATATCTTTTTTACCTAAACCAGCAGCTCTTGCAGATTCATAAACCTGTTGAGATAAATTACCAAGATAAAGAGGAACTTTTAACTCTTTTGCGGCTGAAATTGCTAACTGCAAATCTTTATATTGAAGATCTATGGCAAAGCCTGGATCGAAATTTCCTTTTAAAATATAGTTTGGTACCTTAGCCTCAAAAGCATAGCTACGTCCCGAACTATTACCAATAACATCTAACATAACTTCTGGCTTAATGCCAACTTTTGCACCTAAAACTAAAGCTTCTGAAATTGCAACTGTATTAATTCCTAATAATAAATTATTAACCATTTTAATACCACTACCTGCACCAATATCACCAACATACTGAATCTTACCCATAGCTTCTAAAATCGGACGAACATCTTCTAATACTTCTTCTTTACATCCAACCATCAAAGTAAGAGTTCCTGCTTCAGCACCCTTTGTTCCTCCACTTACTGGTGAATCTATCCACTCTACTTGCATCTTTTCTACAGATGAAGCTAATCTTTTAGTACTCATTGGATCAATACTACTCGTATTAATAATAGTACTACCAGCTTTTAACCCAGCTAAAAGTCCTTTATCTCCATTTAGAACTAACTCAATAATTTTGGTATTAGGTAACATCAATATTACCATATCTGAAATTTGAGCCAGTTCTTTTGCTGAATCAGCTGACTTTGCACCCATAGAAACCAATTTTTCTACAGCCTCTTTGTTAACATCATTTATATAAAGTTCATGACCTGCCTTCATTACATTATTCGCCATTGGCAAACCCATTGCTCCAATACCAATAAAACCTATCTTCATTTGAACCGCTCCTTTTACAGATAATATCTACATTAATGTTTTTTGTACTTTTATTTTATATCTTTATTAACACTCTTAATTAATTAACTTTCGCAGTTGCACTAAGTTTTATGATGCTGGCATATGTGTTGACGTGTGAGAAAAAAAGCGACGCCTAAGTCAACTCGACCCCTCAAAGACTTTCAAATTTACACCAAACTATACCGAGTTGACTTTTAAGAAGGAGCGTTTTTCTCACACGTCAACACATATGCCAGCAACCGCAAACTTAAGCAAAAAAGCTAATTAATTATCTCATCCCGTCTTCACATTTAGCTTCACTTACTTGCAATCCACCAATTCTTGGATTTGGACGGCCTGCATCAGTTACAATTAAAGCAACAAGAATCTCATCAGCTCTTGGAGCATCTGGAATTCTTACTTCCATTGCATCATAATGTGTACGTACATATGCAGCATCTTTGTAATGCACTGGAACATCTAATCCTGTGCCTACTCCACCAAGCTTCTTAGCGGAAGGAATGATCGATTTACCACCATTTAATTCAGCACGGAATGGTTTGCCAAGACGTGGATGCAAGATAGCTGCAGCATGCTCAGTTTCACCAGCTTCACCAACAATTGCACCTTTACCATAGCTATGAGCATCTTCTGGGTTAATACCTAAAGCTTCAACAGCTTTTTTACCCAACAATGTACCTAACTCTTCACCAATCTCCATCAATGGAGTCAAATCTTCAACATATTCACCAGCAAATGGATTTTTAATTACTGCAATTGCAGCAGCTTTTCTTACAGGCTGAACTTTTTTAACACCATCAATTCTTGTTTCTTCAACAACAGTTACGAGCTTACGAATTTTCATTGAAATCCCTCCAGTTTTTATAATTAAGAGTTGAGAATTAAGAGTTAAGAATTATTAAATCTTAATTCTTAATTATAAATTACGTCTCTTTTCGCAGGTGGAGTATTTCTACTCTTCTTAACAACAACTTTACCATCAATCATGATAAGACGAATTCCTGGCAGATCTCCGACTTCTAATGCTTCGGTAGCATCATTTGCAACAGAACCCATTGGAGCATCCATCACAACTAAATCAGCCTCTCTACCTTCTTCGATTATACCAACTGGTAATCCGTAAATACGAGCTGTATTACCAGTAGCAAAAGCAAATGCTACTTCACCAGGTACATTATTCAAAGAAGAAATATGTGCTAAAGTCCGTAAAATTCCCAATGGAATAATACCTGAGCCAGATGGAGAATCATTACCAACAATAATTCTCTCCAGACAATCATTTTCTTTTGCTAAACGAATTACTTCATTGATCATCTTTGGATTACCACAATGAACTAGTTCTAAAGCAATTTCACTCTCTTTGACTAACTTTTCAGCCTCTTCTATTGATACTGCAGTTGGGCCACCGTTTACGTGAGAAGCAACGGTTGGATTTACGACCATTACATGTTCTGCTGTTACTGTTGAACTTCCTGGAATGGAAGTACCACCAGTATGCATCTGAACTTTCATTCCATATTTTTTAGCCCAATCTGCCATTGGCTTAGCTTCAGCAGGATCTTTTACTGTACCTAATCCAATCTCACCAACCAACCATACTCCAATTTCAGCTAACTCTGCAAAATCTTCTTCAATAAGACCTTTTTCCAAAATAATCGCTCCACCATGAAGTTTAACTCCACCTGGACGAGCATTTTGAGAAGATTTGTGTGCAAGAATAGCTAAAGCTTTTGTACCAATGCGATCTTTAGGTCTACCTGGAGTATGTGGTTCACCAGCAGAGATCATAGTGGTAACACCACCATGCTTGGAGCTATCAATAAAGCCAACAGTCTGTTGACGAGGAGTATAATCCCCTAAAACTGGATGTACATGAGAATCAATTAAACCAGGAGTAACAGTCATTCCATTTGCATCAATCACTTGATCTACATTAGATAGATCTAACTCCTCAGATTTACCAATTTTTTTGATGATATTATCCTCTATCACAATAGCATCTGCATCCAAAACAGGATTATTGATATCACCACTTACAAGTTTACCGATATTAACTAATGCTATACTCATTACCTACAACTCCTTTTAAATTCATTCAAATCCATTCAAAAATGCAACATTGAAAGTTTCAGTTTTGCAATGTACTTGCAAATTTTTTTGGAATCATCCCATAAACACCTTGAACGAAGACAACTGCTCCTAAAATTAATCCTTGATTGAATAACTTTTCTGCAATACAAAGTCCATTCTTTAAGGCTAATTTTTTAGTTTCAAAGGATAATTCCCCAACTTCTATTGTAATTTTTTCACCTACAAGATCAGTAGCAGGATAAATTTCTTCTGCGAACACCTGCTTGATCTTAGAAGTTTGACAAAAAGTATGATTTGCAATTAGTGTAGCGGCTACATCAGCAATTCCAATATCATCTGAAAAAACCGTAGCAACTGATGCAAACCCTTTTGTAAAACTTCTTCCTCCAAAGCCACTAGAAGCAACTCCTGAAATCTTAGAATCTTTAGTAACCGAAACATAGTGTGATGGATGCTGAGAATCAATCGATGGTGATAAGCCAACTTTTGTTCTTTCACCAGGCCTCAATCGAATGGCGATATCACCACCATTGTTAACAATAACCTTGGTTGCTCCTTCTTGATAGATCAAATCTGCTATAATACCTGCTACAGTTCCTGCTACAGCAGCCATTGGAGTAAAAGTTAGATCACCTATTTTTTCAACACTTCTAATCATTTTCTTAACAATATCAGGATAATTCTCTTTCATTTCAATTAGGGGATAACACTGTTTCAACATCTGTTGGTAAGGAGCCAGATCTTTTAAAATAGTGGGGATTTTCTTGGCTCCTAAAACTGCTAAATCAGTAATTCCTTTTCCATCAATTTCAACTATAATAGATAGTTCAACAGGGCCAAAACTCACCAACACTCTACCTTCTGAAACAATCTGTAACATATTAGTCCCCTTAGTTTTCTTTAATTTTCAAATTCATCATAATCAATTTCTTGTAAAAATTCTTTTAAAGGACGAACTGCGTGCATATGTCCACCAAGCTCTTCATACTTTTTCTTTTCCAGTGTATATTCAACAGGCGCGACAGTTGCAGGAGTTGGAACCCAGGTAAAAGCTTTTGGTGCAACTTTCTCTACATCTACCATGAAGTTAATTCCACCGCCTGGCAATACAAATGCATCAGCACCACCGATTGTCATATGAACATCACCATTATGGATTGCTTTTGTTAATTTGATTGGATAACTAGTTACTCCAGCGCGTGCACTTCCTCCAGTTCCACCAGTATATACAGCTGAAACCCGAGCAGGTTCACAGTTATCTTTGATTAAATCAACAACTTCTTTAACTTCTGGCAACATTTCGATTTGACGAACATCTCCATCTTCTAGTACTTCAAAGAGAGCAGCATTTCTACCTGTAGTTTCAGTTACTAAAACCTTCATTCCAGCTTTAGCCAGTATCATATCTACATCTTTGATTGCCTCACTAGGATCTTCAACTTCTGTACCGCCCCAACCATGTCCATGTTCACCAAAATAACGTCCTCTAGTACTCTTACGACCATAAGGAACAACACCACTGTATTTTAAGCCAACTTCTTCTCCAGCAAGGTGTTCGGATAATAAACCAATAACATGATGATCAAGAATAATTGCTTCATCCACTACATCTTTCAAATGATTAGCAAACATACCGATAGTTGCACTACCACAACCGATTCTCATCTTATCATCTTCAACACCATCAATTATAGGTGCATGTCCTACTTGTAATTCTAACTTCGCGCCACCATCTACTTTTAGTGTAACCCTTTCACCATTAGCTAATTCAACTACTGTTCTAGCAACAACAAAACCGGACTTACCACTTAACAGATTAGCACCACCAAGAGTAAGCATCTTAGAGCCATATTCTTCAGTTGTTACCATACCAACAACTTTACCTTCACGTTTTACTTTTGCACCTTCTTCGCCGATAAAGAGATTAGTATCAATCTTAACTTTGATTCCACTATAACTTAAAGGAGCCTCAGTGACTACAGTAACAACTTCGATTCCATCTCTTTCATCTTCAACGATAAATGGTGCAGGACGACAACATGGGTAATTTGTTCCTGAACCTACAGCAATAATTAATGGTTTACTTAAAAGCTTTTCGCGCAACATACTTGCTTGAGATTCACTGGATGTTGGAACAACTAAATTTCGATTACGAATCAATTTTCCGCCAACATTTTCATAACGTTGACAAGCACCAGTAGAACCTTCTGGAATCGTACATTGAACCGGGCAAGAAGCACAGCGTACTTTCCCTTCTTCTTCTTCTAAAACTTTAATTAAAGCATTGAAAGGACACACTCTAGTACAAATTCCACAACTTACACATTTATCACTAATAACCGCAACTTTATTAACAATCTCAATAGCACCTAACGGGCAATCTTTAGTACAAAGTTTACAACCTCGACAGAGTTCTGCATTTACTTGAATCATTATTATCACCTCATCTATATATAGGGAGTAAAAGGGGTAGGGGGTGGGGAAAAGGTCAGACACAACCTAGACCTTTTCCCAATTATTATTTTTCTAATTCTTAATTCTTAACTCTTAATTATATTACAGGTCTAATTTCATATCTCCATCTTTAATCCAGTTTTTCTTTCTCATAAACTCAGCGAAAATGAACGTAAGAATTGCTGGAGCGATAAAATGAAGAATGATAATACCTGGCATACCACTCATACCCATAGCATCAATAGTACCAAACTGACCAACCAAACCAGCAGTACCCATTCCAGAACCTAATGGCATATTTTCCATTTTAAATAAAGTGGTAGCAAATGGGCCTAAGATGGCACCAGCTAATGTTGGTGGAATCCAAATCAATGGATTACGAACGATATTTGGAACCTGTAACATGGAAGTTCCTAAACCTTGAGCAATCAAACCACCAACTTTATTTTCTCTATAACTAGCTACAGCAAAACCAACCATTTGAGCTGCACAACCAACAGTAGCTGCCCCTGCAGCTAGCCCTTTTAAACCAAGCATAATTCCAATCGCAGCACTACTGATTGGAAGAGTTAAAAACATACCCATGAGTACTGATACCAAAATACCCATTGGGATTGGTTGTAATTCAGTAGCTACGTTAATTAAGTTACCAAAAGCTGTCATGAGAGCAGAAACTCCAGGACCTACAAACTTAGCTGTTAACAAACCAGTTAATATAACTACAGTTGGAGTAACAACGATATCAACTTTGGTTTCTTTAGAAACTGCTTTACCAAATTCAGCACCAATAACAGCTGCTAAAAATGCACCTACTGGACCACCCAAAGCAGCACCAGCAGCACCCGTTACTGCAGAAGTATAAATTACAAGACCAGGAGCTTTAAGTCCGTGAGCGATAGCAACACCGATTGCAGGACCCATTGCGCCCATAGCTGTTTTACCAAAATCAACCAACATTGGCATACCAAATTTATCACCTAATACTTTTAAAATAAGACCAACGATAAGAGAAGCAAAAAGACCTAATGCCATTGAACCTAAAGCCTCAACACCATAACGTTGTAAAGAAATTTCAATGTTCTTTCTCTTTAAGAAACCTTCTTTTTTAGCTGGATTTGTCATATTGTACCTCCACTGATTTTTATTTTTTTTCGTTCAATGCTTTTAAAATCTTCTCAGGAGTAATTGGCAAATCATAAATTCTTACACCAATAGCATCATAAATTGCATTAACAATGGCTGGAGCTGTTGGAATAGTTGCAGGTTCTCCAACTCCCTTTGCTCCGAAAGGACCTGTCGCCTCTTCACATTCAACGATTACTGGGTAAATTTCAGGTAAGTCCATCGCTGTTGGGATAAGATAAGTAGATAAAGTATCATTTAAAATTTTACCTTTATCTAACTTAATCTCTTCCATCAATGCATAACCTACACCAAGGCTAACTCCACCCTCAATCTGACCTTCTACGTTTTGTGGATGAATCGCTGTTCCAACATCATGAGCTGCGACAACGTTTACTACATTTACCTCACCAGTCAAGGTATCTACTTCTACTTCAGCAATCTGAGTAGCATATGCGTATGCTGCATATGGACTTCCATGACCTGTCTTTGGGTCTAAGCCAGTAGTATCTGGATTAAACCATCCACTACCAAGGGTTAACTTGCCCTTGCTCCGGCAAATCTTAACCAGTTCAGTTAAAGTACAGCTCTTTTCTGGATCATCGATAACAGATATAGCTTTATTAGCAAAAATCAGCTTGTCCTCTGTTGTTGCAAAATGCTTAGCCGCTTCCTCTAATAAGACTGTTTTGGCATTTGATGCAGCAATCTTCACGGCATTACCAGAAATATAAGTTTGCCTACTGGCAGAGGTTGCTCCAGCTTCAGGAGTAACTCCAGTATCAGCAGAAGTCACCATAACATCTTCTATATTAACTCCAAGTTCTTCAGCAGCAATCTGTGCTAAAGCAGTGTCAGAACCTTGTCCAATGTCTGCACAACCAGATAACACGATGATTGTTCCATCTTCTACTACTTCTACAAAAGCACTCGCAGGATTTGGCAAACCAGTATTTCCTATACCATACCACATACATCCATAACCAACTCCACGTTTTTTCACATTTTCACCTCCTTATCAATAATTTTTTCCGCCATTTCTTTCGCCTGTTTAAGTGTTTCTTTAATTCCAACACCACTTTTTAGAACTTGACCAGTCGCTGTAACCGAATTTAAATCCACAGCATTCTTCATTCTTATCTCATATGGACTAAGACCCAATTTTTCAGCTAATTGATCCATCTGGCTCTCATGAGCAAATGCTATCTGTGGTACACCAAAACCACGCATAGCACCACAGGTAGGATTATTTGTAAATGCCATCTTACCAACAATCTGTACATTAGGAATTTCATATGGTCCAGTTGCATGTACAGCACCTCTAGTTAATACACCTGGCCCATATGAAGCATAAGCACCCGTATCAATTAAAAATTCAACCTGAATAGCTGTTAATTTACCATCCTTAGTAGCTCCAGATTTAAATTTCATTGTATAAGGATGACGTTTAGTTGAAAAAATAATTGACTCTTCACGCGAATAAACAAATTTAACAGGACGTCCAGTTATTAATACTGCCAAACCAAGATGAATTTGAACAGAAACATCTAATTTACCACCAAAGGCACCACCCGTGACTGACTGAATAACACGAACCTTATTGATATTCATATTTAAGTTACGAGCAACTTCACCTCTATCAAAGTGAACATTTTGAGAACAAACCCAAATAGTTAGGATTCCATTCTCCATTTTAGCAACCCCTGCTTCAGGTTCAATATAAGAATGTTCTACTCGACCAGTACGATAAACATTTTCAATAATAATATCTGCTTCTTCAAAACCTTTCTCTACATCACCATGAACGATCACCCGTTCAGAAACGTTTGGACGTTCATCATGAATCTGAATCGCATCTTCTTTCATAGCATCTTCTACAGTAAAGAGTGCAGGTAATTCTTCAAATTCTACCTCGATTTTTTTCAATGCTTCTTTTACAATTTTTTGACTCTCAGCCACTACTAAAGCAATTGGCTCACCAACTCGTTTTACTTTTGTGGAGGTTAATACCGGTTCATCTTTAAAGATAATTCCATGACCGTTTTGACCAGGTATATCTTTTTCAGTCAAAACCGCAATTACTCCCTCCATCTCACTTGCTTTAGAATAATCCAGTTTTGTAATCAAACCATGTGGAATTGTAGAATGAAATACTCCAATATAAGCCATATTATCAAAATTATAATCTGCTGAGTATTTAGCTTCACCAGTAGTTTTCTCGATAACATCAAGTTTATTAACTGAGTTTCCAATTACGTTAAACTTTCCCATATTTGTCCTCCTCTCTATTCGGAATCTTTTGCAGCACGTTCAACTGCATTAAGAATTTTAGTGTAACCAGTACAACGGCAAAGATTCCCTGAAATTCCTTTACGAATTTCTTCGCGTGTAGGATTTGGATACTTATCTAAAATTACTTTTGCTGATAACAACATTCCAGGAGTACAAAAACCACACTGAACTGCTCCTTCATCAATAAAAGCCTGTTGTAATTTTGTAAGTTCTCCCTCAGATAATCCTTCTACTGTAATAATCTCTTTTCCGTTAGCCTTTAAAGCTGGATACATACAGGAGTTAATAGTTACACCGTCAATAATTACTGTACAAGCTCCACACTCACCCTCGCCACAACCTTTCTTGGGTCCAGTAAGATTTAAGTTTTCCCGTAAAACATCTAACAAAATTGCATCAGGAGCCACATCTATATCAACTTTCTTGTTATTAACAATACATTCTAAACGTTGTGTTGTCATCGTTCTTTTTACCTCCATTTTACCTAAATTTGTGAGATAGCTTTTTTAAGCGCCTTGCGGACTAAAGCTCCAGTAACCTGCTTACGATACTCTTCAGTACCACGAATATCAGTAATAGGCTTAACCAATTCACTTGCTTTTTCTTGAGCTAGATCAAACATCTCATCACAAATTTCTTTTCCTTTTAATAGAGACTCTAATTCATTTAACCCTCTAGTAGTTGGTGCCACAGCACCTACTGCAATCCGAACATCTTTTATAATCTTCTTCTCAGGATCAGTTTCCACACTTACAGCGGCATTAACAACTGAGATTGCAAGTGCTTTTCTTTTCCCAAGCTTAACAAATGCTGAAGATTGATGCTCTTTTGGCTTAGGTATCACAAAACCAGTAATTATTTCATCTTTCTCTAAAGCAATCTTACCAGGGCTTAAAGGTAAATCAGATACCTTTACACGGCGAGTACCAGCCGCATTTACAATGATTGCTTCAGAATTTAAAACATATAAACCTGGCACTGTATCAGCTACAGGCGAACCGTTTACAAGGTTTCCACCAATAGTAGCCTGATTTCTAATCTGTGGTGAACCGACTTCACCTGCTCCGGTAACTAATGCTGGAAAATATTTTTGTAGTTCTTCACTTTCATTAATTCGAGAATGAGTTACAGTTGCACCAATCTCAACTACTCCTTCACGAACAACAATCTTTTGTAATTCTTCAATACCAGTTATGTCAATAAGGACTTTTGGAGATTTAATCTCATTCTTCATCTGTACCATTAAATCAGTTCCACCAGACAAAATTGAACTTTCTTTGTTTTGCGAAAGCAATTCTAACGCTTCTTCTATAGTTTCTGGTCTTAAATATTTATAATGTCCCAACCTGGTACACCTCCTTTTGCATTTGTTTTATATTATTGCAAATATCATGCCAAACACTTCTCAAAATGATTTTTTTATTTAAAATGCAACTTTTTTTTCGTTTTAAACGATTTTTTTAATCAATAAGTTCTATTTTTCACATTATCCAAGTTATCAGAAAAAACTTACTTTTTAAAATTGAATTCTAATAGCTTAATTGTAAAATATTTCTGAAACTTATTTACAGTTTAATCACCTCCATAGTATATTTCGAGAAAAGCAAATAGAAATATTGCATTTTTGAAATATAAGTGTTTCACATTTGAAAGATAGCATTCTCTTCAGCCAAATTAGATTAAAAGACCAGAGAATGACTGCTTGTATCATCCCAAATCCTTTTAAAAATTCAAAGAAAGTATTTCAAAATTGCAATATCATATTAAGCCATATTCTTTCATCTTCCTCCACAAAGTGGTCGTACTAACACCTAACTCTTCTGCTGTTTGAGCTCGATTGTTATTATTTCTTTCCAAAGCAAGTTTAATCGCTTCTTTTTCAGCAAGACTAACAATTTTTTCAAGAGATAATTTTTCTTTTGGAGAAGTTTTAGAAATCTTCTTTGATGTTCCTTCATTTAGTTTATTCAGAATATAAGGTGGTAAATGCTCTACAATGATAGTATCGCCTGTTATTACATTAAAAATTCTTTCAACACAATTTTGAAACTCTCTAACATTTCCAGGCCAATCATAGCTTGACAAAATTTTTCTTGCTTCTGGAGATGCTTTTGTTACATTCTTTCCAAAAATTAAATTAAATTTGTAGATAAAATGCTCTAACAAAAGAAAGATATCGCCTTCACGTTCTTTTAAAGACGGAATTTTTATATCCACAACATTTAATCGATAGAAAAGATCCTCACGAAATTTTCCTATTTGAACCATTTCCTGTAAATTTTTATTTGTTGATGAAATAATTCGTACATCAACAGGAATTGTAGTCTGCCCACCAATTCGGGTAACCTCCTTTTCTTGTAAGACTCTTAAAAGTTTAGTTTGCATATCCAGTTCCATTTCACTGATTTCATCTAAAAAAAGTGTTCCACCATCTGCTTTTTCAAACAAACCAATTTTTCCTTTCCTATTAGCACCAGTAAAAGAGCCAGGATTATATCCAAAAAGAGTACTCTCAATCAAGGTTGGAGGTAAGGCACCACAATTAATAGCAATAAATGGTTTATTTCTTCGAGGACTGCTGTTGTGTATAGATTGAGCGAAAAGTTCTTTTCCTGTACCAGTTGGACCAAATAACAGTATAGATGATTGACTCTCAGCCACTCTCTTTGCAAATTCTTTTACCTGTTCCATAACTTTACTCTGGCTAACTATATCATTAAAAGTATAGTGAGCATACTGAAACTTTGTCACTTGATCTAATAATTTTTGTTTCTGTTGTATAGAACGTTCATTATTAAAGCCAATACCATATTTTTCAGTTATAGGGATTCTGACTGCCATTGCCCCATCTACGGACATTGATTTTCCGATAATAGGCCTTTGACCCTGCATCGTTTCCTGAGCTGCAGTACTAATCTTCCCAATATATTCATCTTGCGCCTTTCCATGTTGATTTACACAAAATAATCTTCGTCCTTCATCATCAAAAATTACCGCTTCTCCTCCAGTAACCTGAGCTATAAAAGGCAATGCTTGTTCCAAAGCTTTAAAAAGATTTTCATCTCTTTGGACACGTTCTATATTTGAAGATGCCAAAACATACTCATCAATCGGAAGAAACCAGGCAAAAGCTTGATTTAAAATTTCAGATTTTCCGAATGAAGGTTCCTGGCGATCATATGCCTCTTTTGCTGCAAAGTAAATTTTTCCTTCTAATTCTTTAACGATATTTCCATTGGAATCATAAGTTAGAATCCTTTTTCCAAATTTATCTGTAACCGTCGCATATCCGCCATTAATTTTTGCAATAATAGGTAAACTTTCAAGTAATATTGATAATTTCACCTGGTATCCCTCCCAGAAAAAAATTAATTCAATCAAACATTTTGCTCATCATCTGTCAACTCTTTAACATAATCGTAAAGATGATGGCTTAGAAGACTTATATCTTCTATTTCTCTTGCAATAGATTCCAAAACCGTTGCCTGGTTATTATTAGAATCACTGATCATTCTTACTCCATCATTCAAACTACCAATTTCATTTTGGATAACTCCCAAAATATCATTTATTCTCTTTAAAGATTTGTCGCTCTGAACAGCCAAATTTCGTATCTCATCAGCTACAACTTTAAAACCTTTTCCATGAATTCCAACTCTTGCAGCTTCAATAGCTGCATTCAATCCAATTAAATTAATTCTTTTAGATATCTTTTCAATGATAGCAGCAATCTCTCCAGTTTCACTTACATGGTTAGTAGTTTGTTCACTTACTGAAGCTAGCTCTTCTGTAGTAGCAATAAGTTCTTCCGATTCAGCAGAAATCTCCTCTATTGTGCTTGTAAGATTATCTATAAAGTCTGTTAATTTATTTGCAATATCCTGTAGCTTTACAAGTTTTTCTGTTGATTGAAGAACTGAAACTCCACCTACTACATTTCCAAATTTATCTATGATCGGAAGGGCGATTCCTAGATAAGGAATACCAATTACAGAATCATCCTGTTCTTTAACTATTTTTCTTTTTTCTCTCATCGCCTTAGCAATAAGCCAATCTTCACCTATCTTTGCCCCTACTTTTGTCTTTAAATCAAAAGTTTTAGCCGGATAATAAGCTAATACTTTATCTGTATTATTAATACTTACACATACATCATCATTGATTAAATCATTTAAAAATGGAGCTATGATCAAAAGTGCAGATAAAACATTATCCATTTTCCAATCCCCCTCTCATAAAAAAATATGTTATTTTACTCCTTTCGACATTTTTACTATTCATCCTTCAAAAATCACCTTGTTTTATCAAATTTCTGTATGAAATTTATAAAAAGATCCTTTAATTTATTTAAAATATTCGATTAAAACAAATTTATACTTTGATACATCCTTTGTTATACTATACTATACTTTTATCAAAATTTAAATCTATAATTTTTGCTAAAATAAAAATCCTCTTCACATTTCATGAAGAGGATTTTTTATCTTTTACATAAAATTTCAAAAAGCTCATGACTCATTTCCCACTTTAGTATATCTTCATAAACTTTTGTCTTACGAAAATAAGAAAATTCATAAGCCAATCGCAAACTTCATTCTATATTTTCTGATTCAACCTCTTTGGTATTGCAAAAACCAATTGCTTTACAAAGCCCTAGTGATAAAATACAAATTAAATCATGTCCACAACAAACTTGCCATAAATCATGACCATCAGTTTTTAAAGTTTCTATTCTGTCTAAAATTTCTTTTTCGTTTAATGATGGCTTTTGTGAGTTATTTTTCACTTCCTTGATTAACTTTTGCATATCTATATTTAAGGTTTCTTTATTCACAAAACTTCTAAATTTTAGCCCTTCAAACTTCAGGGCAAGCTGATCCAACAACGATATCCATCTTAAATATCCGAGTGATTGTCCATTTTCAACTAATCTTACGGAAACATCTTTTTTATGGAGATTTTTAAAATTAGAAAGTTTATCTTCAGAACCATATTCCGAAAGAACTTTATCTAACGCAGGGGATTTTAAAAGCATTGTTTCAAGATCATGAGTATCGGTGAAAAGTAAATCTGGATTATCTTCTATAGGTTTATCTAATCTTGAAAAATCAGCATCTACTATAGCCAGAACACCTTTGAAATCATCATTTTGAAGAATATTCAATGCATTTAGGGCATTATCTTTATTATTAGCCACCTTTATCTTACATTTTGCACTATCACAAAAATTATTATATAACAGTTTATCTGTACTACCTTCTACAATCAAAAACGAATCTTGATATTGAGAGCGCATCATACGAACTTCATTTGCAATCCGGTTGCCTGTGAGATATTCTCTCATCAACCCTACTCCCTTAATTCAACTGTCAAATCCCATCTATCATCAATGATCTGTGGTGAATGGGTAGCGATTAAGACATCAAAAGAACCTAATATAGTGATAGCGTGTAAGTCTTTTAAGAACTGAATTTGCCAAGCTACATGTAATGATAATTCTGGTTCATCAATTAAAATAAGTGAATCAGGTTGTACTTTAAATAATAGTTCATAAATAAGAACTAATTCATGTTGTTCGCCAGATGACAACTTTTCAGGTGATAGTCTATTTCCATCAGAAGACATAAAGATAAAACCCTCTTTTTTGTTAATTGATATCTGCTTATATAGAAAACGTTCATTAATAATCTTTTTTAACATTTCTAATTTATCAGCAAGCTCATCAAAAACTCCAAGTTTTTTATCCGTATCTTGAATATAAATAGCTAAGACATTCTTTGTCCCCTCATCAATATGTGAAGGAAGTTGAAAATCTTCTTCATGATCTTTATCTAATAGCCCTATTTCCATTAAACGTGAACGTTTTTCTTCAAGTTCTTTTAACTCCTTTTGAAGCTCATCAACTGATAGATTATCATAATCTAATGAGTTTGAAGAATCTTTCTGGCTAAGCAATCTCGCTGGAAAAATTTTATCAAGGGATTGAGCAAGTTCAGCATACTTTCCAAGGGTTGATTTAATTAAAAGAGCCAATTCTTCAGAATATGTAATTACAGTTGGTTCTTTAGATATATTTCCTAAACGTTGAGTTACAATAAAATGAATACTAGTATAATTTTTATAATTTTTCCACCATTTTGGTTCATTATAAATATCAGGTCTTAATACACGATCTGATATTTTAATATCTTTCCATTCTTCAAGTTCACCCTTGATGCCTGTTTTTACTAAATTATCAAAGTATTTAGAATAAATCTTTTTTTCTAATTTAAATATATCGTTTTGTAGGTAATCGTTTGTATTAATAGGTGTATCTCCATTTATTTCAAAAGATAGACTTTTTTTATCGAACCGAGATAACCCAATCTTCAACTTTACATCATTTTCATTACTGCTACTTTCCTGTTCAACCCTTCTTTCTACTAAAATACTACTTTTATCATCAAAATCTACTCGAAATTCATCAAAAGGAATTGAACAAAGTAGATAATATTTCGAACTAAACAACCCATTTAACATTTTGAGTAAAAATGTTTTTCCAAAACCGTTTGGCCCATGAATAATCGTCATACGTTCATCCATATTTAAAGGAATAACATGTTTAAATTTTCCAAATAAATTTGTAACAGCGATTTGTTTTATTCTCCGCATTTACTTAACACCCCCAATAGATTTATATTCATAAATATAATTTTATCTATATCGCTCATTAAATATTTATGATTCAATCAATTTAACTAAATCTTCCTTTTTAATTATATCATTCACATTCTATGACTTCAATGATACATTTATTTATTTTTAGTCCAATGAACGTTATCGTCAAAATTTGATTCAAACATTAAAGAGGCAGGGAAAATCACCCTACCTCCTTAAATTCTAGATATTATCCTTTCAATTCAACTAACAGATCTTGTAATGCTTTCAACTGAATTATATATTTTTCAACTTTCTCTTTCTCTGCTTCAATTAATTGAGCTGGAGCTTTTTTGATAAATCCTTCATTGTTTAACTTACCCTTCGCTCGATTAATCTCTTTCTCAGTACCGTCAATCTCTTTTTGAAGACGTTGAATTTCTTTATCTAGATCAATCATACCAGCTAATGGAAGAATGATCTCAACTCCATTAACAACTGTAGCAGAAGATTTAGCTGGTTTTTCGGTCAATTCAGCAACAATCTCTAAATCTTCAATCCTAGCCAGACCCCCAACATACGCCGCACCCTTGCTTACAATCTCCATCTGCTCATCACTCATTGGATGAAGAATCGCCTTAATCCGCTTACCAGGGTTTACTTTTTTCTCACCACGAACATTACGGATCGAGCGGATAATATCAATAATAACACCCATCTCATTCTCTATCTTATCACTCAGTTCAGCATCTTTTACTGTAGGCCATTCAGCCAACATAATACTCTTACCTTCATGAGGTAAAGCTTGCCAAATCTCTTCTGTTAAGAATGGCATAAATGGATGAAGAAGTCTTAAAGTCTTCTCAAGAACTGTGCTAACTACATACAATGCAGTCTTTTTAGCCATTGGATTTTCATCTTGATAAAGTCTTGGCTTGATCAATTCAATATACCAATCACAGAACTCGCTCCAGATAAATTCGTAAAGTGCAGCACTTGCTTCACCGAAAAGATATTTTTCCAAGTTCATATCAACTTGCTTGATAGTACGGCTTAACCGACTGATAATCCATTGATCAGCTAATTCTAGCTTAAGATCTGCTGGATTTAGATCTCTGAAATCTTCATCTCCTATATTCATCATAACAAAGCGAGATGCATTCCAAATCTTATTGGCAAAATTCCGACTTGCTTCCACTTTCTCTTGACGCCAGCGCATATCGTTACCAGGAGCATTACCAGTAATCAAAGTAAAGCGTAAAGCATCAGAACCAAACTGATTAATAATCTCAAGTGGATCTACACCATTTCCTAATGATTTGCTCATCTTTCTACCTTCACCATCACGTACAAGACCATGGATGAAAACTGTGTGGAAAGGGGTCTGGCCCATCTGGGCGATTCCTGAGAAGATCATCCGTGCTACCCAAAAGAAGATAATATCTCGCCCTGTTACCAAAACATCAGTCGGATAGAAATATGCCAAATCTTGAGTTTTATCAGGCCAACCTAAAGTAGAAAATGGCCACAGAGCAGAACTGAACCAAGTATCCAGAACATCTTCATCTTGTTTAATATTCTTTGAATCACAGTGGATACACTCAGTCAAATCTTCACGAGAAACGATCATTTCGCCACAATCTTGACAATACCATACAGGAATTCTGTGTCCCCACCAGAGCTGACGGGAAATACACCAATCACGAATATTTTCCATCCAATTGAGATAAGTTTTTGTAAACCGTTCAGGTACAAATTTAGTTTTTCCTTCCTTTACAGCTGCAACAGCAGGTTCTGCTAAAGGCTTCATCTTTACAAACCATTGCTTAGATACAAGTGGCTCAATAACAGTATTACACCGATAACACTGACCAACAGAATGACTATGATCTTCAATTTTAACAAGATTCCCTAATGCCTCTAACTCTTTAACCAATTCTTGACGGCATTCATAACGATCCATACCATAGTATTTTCCTGCCTCTTCAGTCATCACAGCATCATCACCGATAACTTTTATCATCGGTAAATCATGACGCATACCTATTTCAAAGTCGTTAGGATCATGAGCAGGAGTTACCTTTACACAACCAGTTCCAAAATCTTTATCTACATATTCATCAGCTACAATATGAATCTCTCTTTCCATGATTGGTAATATTAGAGTCTTTCCAATCAAATGTTTATAACGCTCATCTTCAGGATGAACAGCAACAGCAGTATCACCTAGCATCGTTTCTGGACGAGTAGTTGCAATTACAATAAACTCATCACTATCTTTAACTTTATAGCGAATATGCCAGAACTTACCTTCTTTCTCTTCGTGTTCAACCTCTATATCTGAAAGAGTTGTCATACAATCTGGACACCAGTTAACAATATAATTTCCTTGATAGATAAGACCCTTTTCATATAAACGAACAAACACTTCGCGAACAGCTTTACTACAACCTTCATCCATCGTAAACCGTTCTCTAGACCAATCACAGGAAGAACCTAATTTTTTAAGTTGATTGGTAATTCTACCACCATACTCCTCTTTCCACTCCCAAGCGCGTTTTAGAAAATCCTCACGGCCTAGTTCATCTTTACTTAAACCTTCAGTTTTCTTAACATGCTCAATAACCTTCACCTCTGTCGCAATACTAGCATGATCAGTACCTGGAAGCCATAATGCACTATAACCTTGCATCCGTTTCCATCTGATTAGAATATCCTGCAAAGTATTATCCAGAGCATGCCCCATATGGAGCTGACCAGTAATATTTGGCGGTGGCATCATAATCGAATAAGGTTTGCGAGAATGATCTACTTCTGCTTCAAAATACCCCTTTTCCACCCAATGCTGATACCACTTTTCTTCTACCTGTGCTGGATCATACGTCTTACTTAACTCTTTTGCCATTTTCATCTACCTCCCTAATCTAATATTAATCCCATTAAAATAAAATCTACATATTCACCATTAATTCTCATACCACGAGACTCTTTACCTTCTTCGATAAACCCGATTCTCTTATAAAGGTCAATAGCTTTATAGTTATCTGTTCTAACTTTTAAATTAAGCTTTGTAATTCCTATAGATTTGGCCTTTCTGATCATCTCTTCTATCAATAAAGTACCGATTCCCAATCCCCAACACTCTTTTAAAACCGAAACACCAAAGGTGCCTCTGTGTCGCAAACGATTTCTTGGATTTGACTGCATACCCAAACTAGCAACAATCTTTCCTTCAATTCTCACTACCAGCATAAAAGATGTTTCACTGGCATGTTGACTTTTTAGGAATCTAGCCTCATCTTCAACACTTAAACTAAATTCTTTACTATTAAAGGTTAGATTATCAGTTTCATCACCAACCTGCTTCACATAATCTATCATTTCAGCTGCTGCAGATTCTGTAGGTTCTTCAAAGATGCATCTTCGACCATCCTTTAAGTGGAACTCACCCATTCTCATCTCCCCCTTTATTAAAGTAAAAATAAAAAAGTTCTCTTCATCCTTAAACGCAATTGCGTTAAAAAGGACGAAAGAGAACTTATCTTCCGCGGTACCACCTTCATTCTGTGCCTCGTAAATCGGCACAGCACTCAATGCAAAATAACGGTTTGCAATCCGACCAGACCTACTCCATTCAATCTAGTGACTCCTGAGCGACCTTCAATCAACTTTCCACAGGAGGCCTTTCAGCCGATGAACCTCCTTCTCTGGGAGTGTTCCATTGATCTACTCCTCTCATTCCTAGCCTTTAAAATTATGAAGTTGTTATTTTTTATAATACTATTCTATGGAATATTTGTCAAGGGGGTTCTGAATTTTCCTTTCTAAAATTAGCACATTCTTTCCTTCAAATGCTAAACCTAGCTCAATAATCTTTATTATTTCTCTATCTAGCAATTCTTGCCGATACTTTCTATCGTTAATTTGATCTAATGCCTTCTCTGCTGCTTCTTTTAAAGTTTCGTTTTTCCTTACTTTTTTAAACTCAAGTATAATTCCTGCATTTTCTTTATTTCGTGGAATCATCATCACATCATATCGTCCATATCCACTCTCACGATTGGATTTAATCTCGTATTCATTATTTAAATACACCAGCATGCCTAACACAAAAGCATGATAAACCTTTTCAGGCTCTGCACCCGTATCAAAGATACTCATACTATTTAAAACAAATTTTTTAAATAGTAGTTCAAATGTCTCAATATCGCCTTCTATCAAACTTTTAAACAATAAATCAACTTCTTTATTCTTTATACTATTTCTAAACCAACTCATAATAATCTCTTCATAAAGATATTGAACCTCAATGTTAGGAATTTTCAAATCACAATATAATCTACCTCTAACTCTCTCTGTTTTTTCAACTGTTAGATTACCACTAAATAAAAAGAAACTCCAGATCGAATCATTATGACTTTCAATTTCATTGTATACAATGTTTTCATAAATCTCTTTTTTTAAGGTTCTTTCTTGAATCAATTCTTCTAAATCTTCTTTTACTTCAACACCCTCTGTAATCATCTTTACAATTAAATCATTACTACTAGTGCAGCATAGCTTAATTAAACCCTATATTTTAAAATATATATTCTAAAATATAGACATTATTTTATATGCGTAGATTTTTTCATTAAATCAATATTTTTACATTTAAAAATAAAAAACTTTGCTTAATGTTTTTAGGAATTTCTTTATTTTGGAAGGTTTTGCAGATTACTCACATAAAACTTTTCCAGAATATGTCCATTTAAAAGGTTTTGCTAAATGTTCATTATAATAGCATATAAAATTTT